>CAYJDK010000169.1:0-4522 GCA_964368905.1 uncultured Bacteroides sp. | reverse complement strand
AGTTGCTTGTTATCATATAGCCGGCTCTTATTCCGGCTATGCCCCACCCTTTAGAAAATGTTTTTAAAACAAAAAAATTGTCATGTTTTCCAATTAAATTAACAGCCGAGTTTTCTTTTGGCATATAGTCGCCATAGGCTTCGTCAACAATTACACATGTATTAAATTTACTCGCCTTATCAATAATTCTTTCAATATCTTCAATATTAATAATTTGCCCTGTTGGATTGTTGGGGTTGTCAATAAAAATCAAATTATGCTCGCCTGTAATCTTGTTTAAAAACTCGTCTGTGTTAAATTTATAATTGTCTGCTTTTTTTAGTAACATGTAATCATATGCAGCCCCAAACATGCAAACATCAGATTCATAAGCAGAGTATTGAGGTGCGTACCCAAGCACCTTACTCCCTTTATATAAAAAAAGCTTGTTTAAATTGCACAAAATTGGCATAGAACCGTTGCCTAAAAAAATGCTGCTTTTAGAAATATTATCATTGCCCAAATTTTCTAAAATTAAATTTTTAAGTTCAGTAGAATGAGGATAATCCGTTATCATTTCCATGCTAATATTGTTTAGTGCTGTTTGTGCTTTTTCACATACCAGTAAATTATTTATACCATCGCTGCAATCTATGCTTGTTTTGTTCGCATAGCTATCATCGGTTGCATATGTCTTTTTTTCTGTTGTTATTATTGAATTTTTTATTTTATACATAAGCACGCTCCGTTATTAATAAATGTGCACTATTTTTTTAACATTACATAGCATTTTATTACGCAATTTGTAAGTTGCTATATGAAGAATAAAAGCCAAAAGACCGTATAAATAAACAAATAAAGGGTTACCATATTAGAGCTGTTGACAGGCAAAATTTTACAAAATCAATTTTGGTACAGCTCCATATTATAAATACTTTTTAACAGTACTTTTATGGTAACCCTAAGCTTATTTAATTTTATACATTCATCTTTATGGGAATATACCACGTATATTTTTTGCTTGAACTAATGTTTTTAATGCAATTGCATATGCACATGTTCGCATTGAATGTTTTTCTTTAATGTGGAAAGAGTACACATTGTCAAACGCTTTGCACATTATTTTGTTTAGTGCTTTTGTTATTTCGTCTTCGTCCCAGAATATGCATTGTAGGTTTTGCACCCACTCAAAGTAAGAAACAACTACGCCACCTGCATTAGCAAGTATATCAGGTATTACCAGCACACCGTTTTTATTTAATATTTCATCTGCTTCTAATGTTGTAGGGCCGTTTGCACCTTCTGCAATAATAGATGCTTTTATTTTACCTGCATTTTCGGCAGTAATTTGGTTTTCTAGTGCAGCAGGTATAAGAACATCTGTCTCCACTTCTATCAGTTCTGCGTTTGTTATGTGGGAAACGCCATCTGCATTATAATCTTTAAGCAAGTTTCCTTTTACAGCTAAATGCTTTGTAACCTCTTTAATATTTAATCCATTTTCATTATAAATACCACCTGAAACATCGCTTACTGCTATAACTTTACCGCCAAGTTCAGAAATTAATTTAGCGGCAGTTCCGCCAACATTTCCCATGCCTTGTATTGCAACTTTCATATTGCTTATATCTTTATTTAATCTTTTTAACAGCTCGCATAAAGAAATTGTAACGCCGCGCCCTGTAGCTTCCGGCCGGCCTAAAGAGCCGCCAATATCAACAGGTTTGCCTGTAACAACTCCGGGAACAGCGTGCCCTTTTAACATGCTGTAAGTATCCATAATCCAGCCCATAATTTGGCCGTTAGTGTTTACATCAGGTGCCGGAATATCTGTGTCAGGCCCTATGATAGGTGCAATCATTGCAGTATATCTGCGTGTTAGGCGTTGTAATTCGCTTTGCGATAAAGTTGAAGGGTCAACTTTAACACCGCCTTTTGCTCCGCCATAAGGTATTCCAACAACAGCGCACTTGAATGTCATCCAAGTTGCAAGAGCTTTTACCTCAGACTCATCTACATCTTGATGAAAGCGTATGCCGCCTTTACAAGGCCCCCTTGAGCTTGAATGTTGAATACGAAATCCCTCAAACACTTTAACCGAACCATCGTCCATGCGTACCGGGAAATTAACTTTAAGTTCTCTTTCCGGGTATAGTGTAGCAACATAATCATCTTCTTTGTATCCTAAAATATCTGCGGCTCCCCTAATTGTTTTAATAGCATTTTCATATGGATCATACGTTTTTGTTGTGCCCATATACCATTCTCCTTTTTACATATGTATGTTTTGCACATATTTATTTGTTTTTATAATACAAAAAGCCTTTTAATTAAAGGCTTTTTGCATTATATCTTAATCTTTTATTCCTAATAATTTTGCGGGGTTCTTCTTTATAACGGTTTCTATATCATCTTTACTCATACCAAGCTCTAACATAGCTTCTACAAACATTCTTATTCCATCCATAGGTACAGGTCTGCCAAATTGTCCTAAATCGCTGGAAACAACAGAATATTCAACGCCGGTTGCCTTTATCATTTCATATATATACTCGTGGCTGGATTTATTAGAATAAATAATTGCCAAAATGTGTTCTAAATACACGCCTGCTTTTGCATATTCTACCATTTTATCAATGCTCATTCTCAGTTGCAATTCAGGATGATCAATTACAATTTTTTTAATTCCAAACGCTTTTGCTTTGTCAATTATTGCATCTGTTTCTTCGTAAGACGTATGCCCGTTTGCCAAAACAATATCTGCGTCTGCAATTAATTTAATAATGTCAACTACTTCTTGTTTTAGTTTGCCGTTATCGTCTAAAAGCGTAACAGATTCATCATATTTTAATTTTGAAGATACTTTTGGTAAAGTAGATGCGTTAACTGCATTTAAGCTTTTATGGTAAGAGCGATGGTATACCGAAGAAAGTGTTGGCATCCAAATAACTTTTGCGCCATACTCTATTGCAAGTTCCACCACTGCCGGGTTTAATCCGCATGATGGTGGGTTTAATGTAAGTGAACCAAAAACATCAAAAGGTCTATTTATGTCCATCATTTCTTTTATAACAGGAGACAAATTATACGAACCACAATGATGATCTTTTATAACTATTGCCCTTAAACCTGCATCATATGCTTGCTTGCTTGCCTCAACATGTGAAACGCTGCGTTTCATTAGTCCTGGGCCGCTATGTATATGCATATCTACGGCGCCGTTTAGTATTTCATTTACAATATCCATATTTACACCTTTTATTAAATTACTTTTTTAGTTCTTTGTTAACAAGGCACTCAGGGCCTCTTCCTTCAAGCACATTTAAAAGTTGTTCAACAGATTGAACAGACATTCTTATTTTACCTGCATTTGTAAGTGCAGAAGAATGCGGTGTTAAAACAACGTTGTCCATTTTAAATAAAGGATTGTCTTTTGTTGGTGGTTCCGGGTCAAAAACATCAAGGCCTGCGCCTGCAATAATTTTCTCGTCAAGTGCTTTAATTAAATCTTTTTCTGCAACAACTTCACCCCTTGCGCAGTTAATTAAATACGCAGTAGGTTTCATTTTGCATAAATTTTCATAATTAATTAAATATCTTGTGCTGTCTGTAAGTGGTGTATGTAAAGAAACAAAATCTGATTCTTTCAAAACTTCATCTAATGAGTTAACGCGAGTAACGCCTGCTTGCTCAAACACAGAATCGTCAACATATGGGTCATATGCAATAACTTTCATGTCAAAAGCTTTAGCCCTTTTTGCAACTTGGCTTGCTATTTTACCAAGGCTAACAAGTCCCAATACTTTGCCTTCAACGTCGTCCGGTGCATAAGAATTTTTAAAATCGTAACCGCCGGCGCGGAACTCACTGTCTGCATAGAAGAATTTTTTTGCAAGGCACAAAATCATCATTATTGTATGCTCTGCAACAGATGTAACTGCGGCAACAGGTGTGTTAACAACATAAACATTATTGTCTGTTGCTGCTTGCACGTCTATAAGCTCAACGCCTATGCCATGCCTTGCAATAACTTTTAAATTTTTAGCTTTTTCAATTATTTTGCGTGTTAGGCGGTTATGTCTTACAATAATGCCTGTAACGTCGTCGTCTATAAGAGATAAAAGTGTTTCTTCGTCATATGCCGGAGCTTCAATAACATTGGTTACATGTTTTTTTAGTAACTCTAATCCATCTGGGTGGATACTTTGTGTAATAAGAATTTTTGTGTCTATCATATTAATAATTTTCCCTTCTTATAATGCAAATGTATATTCATACACTTAACATGTGAATATTAGTATTATTTTTAATTACGCCGTAGGGTTAAAAAGAACACGTCCTATAACTATTCTTAAGTGCTCTTCCATTGTATGCCGTGCCAATTTAGTGTTTTTGCTTACAAATGCATCGTAAATTTGTTTGTGATAATCATAAACATTTTCACATACACCCGCCATTGGTGCGGCAATACTCATTTGTGTTCTCATCATTGGCAGTATTAGCGTCCAAAATTTCATTAAAATTTCGTTTTTTGTCATTTCAA
>CAYJDK010000168.1:0-4526 GCA_964368905.1 uncultured Bacteroides sp. | reverse complement strand
CTCATAGCTAATATCCTCCTTTGAGTTATTGTTTTTATTATACATGCAAAAACTTTTATTTGCAACGAATACTATTTTATTTAAATATAATTTAACAAAAATGCAACATTAGTGCATATATTTTTAATGCGTTTGTTTAAAATTATGATACTGTTTTTTATTCTTTTTGTTTGTATTTAATGTTGTCAGCACCAATAATGTTTCCAAGTTCATGTAAAAGCAAATCGCTGTAAACACACCATAAATTTTTTGGTGCCAAAATTCTTTGCTTTTCGTCTTCTACATAGAAATATACGGGCGTATCACCATCAAATATTGTGAGTAATTTGCAAACTTGTTCAAATTCATCGCTTTTTCTTGTTGCAACTTTAAGCCAAAGTCCATGTTTTGAAGTTTTTGTGTTTTGAGCTAATTTATTTGTACTATGCATATTTATGTCACTAATTTTATCTGCTAAAATCTTGCTATCTTCATCCTCTTTATAAGAAAAAGTTCCCTCTACTACAATAATTGCATTATCACGTATAAACTCTGAAAATTCTTCAAGTACTTTTGGAAATACAAGAATTTCCATTATTCCGCTTAAATCTTCTACAGTAACAAAAGCCATTAACCCACCGCTTTTAGTGCTTACTGTTTTTGTGCGAACCACCGTGCAAACTATACGTACTTTTTTGTTGTCATATTCTTGAGAATTTTCATCAATTAAATTTAGTATGTTGCAAGAAGAGATTTTATTAATTATATTTCTGTATTGTTCAAGAGGATGGCCTGAAATATAAAGGCCTGTAACTTCTTTTTCAAGTTGCAACCTAATATCAGTAGCATAATCATCAAATTCACGCATAACATAATCGTCTTTTACGCTACCTGTACCTAAAGCATCAAATAAATCAAGCTGTCCTTCAATGTTTTTTCTCTGCTGTGTTTCTATGCTTTTTAATATATAGTCTAAATTTTCAACAAGCATTTTTCTATTTGTTGATATACTGTCAAACGCACCTGCTTTAATTAACCTCTCAACAGCTTTTCTGTTAAGTTCTCCGCCGTAAAAACGCTTACAAAAATCGTATAAACTTGTATAAGGTTTATTGCGTTTTGTTATAACAACGCTTTTAATTAGGTTTCTTCCAACATTTTTTAGCGCAAGTAATCCAAACCTTAAGTTATCACCTTCCACAGTAAACCCAATATCACTTTTATTTATATCAGGCGGTAATATATTAATGCCTAAATTGTGACATTCTGATGTATACTCAATAATTTTTGAAGTGTTTTCAAGAACACTGGTTAATAACGCAGCCATAAATTCATACACATAATGTGCTTTAAGGTATGCAGTTTGGTACGCAACTAACGCATATGCAGCAGCATGAGATTTGTTAAAGGCATACGACGCAAACCCTGACATTTCGTCAAAAATCTCATTGGCAATTTGCTCAGATATTCCATTTGAAACACAGCCGGAGCACTCATTTCCTTCCTCTTTGCTGCCAAAAACAAAAGATTTGCGTGCTTTTTCCATCTCGCTATGTTTCTTTTTGCTCATTGCGCGGCGCACAATGTCTGCTTGTCCATAAGAAAACCCGGCAAGCTCACGACAAATTTGCATAACTTGCTCTTGATAAACTATGCACCCGTTTGTAACGCCTAAAATATTTTCCAGCAATTTAGTTTTATACTTTATTTTATCTGGGTTGTGTCTATTAAATATATATGTTGGTATTGAGTCCATAGGCCCCGGGCGATAAAGAGATATAACGGCTATAATATCTTCAATATTAGTTGGTTTAAGGTTTACAATTACTTGCCTCATACCACTACTTTCAAGTTGAAATACACCTGCTGTCGTTCCGGCAGATAATAAGTTAAACGTTTTTTCATCGTTAAAACTTATATTATCTATTGAAAAATCCGGCGTGTGTAATTTAATCATTTTTTCTGCATCACTTATTACCGTCAAAGTTCTTAGCCCTAAAAAGTCCATTTTTAAAAGGCCAAGCTCTTCTATTGTAGTCATAGGAAACTGCGTAACAATATTACCGTCGTTTGTGCTTAATGGTACGTAAGCATCTACTTCTTCACGTGTAATAACAACGCCTGCAGCATGTGTAGAAGCATGGCGTGGCATACCCTCAATTTTAACGGCAACATCAACTAACTCTTTTATTTGAGAGTCTGAGTCATAACGAGACTTAAGATCTTTTGAAACCTTAAGCGCCCTATCAAGAGTCATTTTTAATTCCATGGGAATTAATTTTGCAACTGCGTCAACAATTTGGTATTGAATTCCAAGCACCCTGCCCACATCTCTTATTGCAAGGCGTGCGCCCATTGTTCCAAAAGTTACTATTTGTGCAACATGGTCACTTCCATATTTATCAATAACATAATCAATAACCTCTTGCCTTCTTTCGTAGCAAAAATCAATATCAAAATCAGGCATTGAAATACGCTCAGGATTTAAAAAGCGTTCAAATAATAAATTATATTCAATTGGGTCAATATTTGTAATGCCCATACAATAAGCACAAATACTTCCGGCCCCGCTACCACGCCCGGGCCCAACAGGTATACCATGAGTTTTTGCATAATTTATAAAATCATATACTATTAAAAAATAATTTATATATCCCATGTTATGTATAACAGATATTTCAAAATCCATTCTGTCATACATTTCTTTAGTAGGTGTTTTGTAATGTTTTTTTAACCCATTGTAGCACAGTTCTTCTAAATATGTTTTATTGTCTTTGCTATTTGGAGCTTCAAAATAAGGTAATTTCGTAATACCAAATTCAAAATCAAAATTACACATTTGTGCTATTTTATTTGTGTTCTCACAAGCGTCGTTATAATCTCCAAATAAGTTGTACATCTCGTCGGTGCTTTTTAAATAAAACTCATCTGTGCCAAATTCAAGCACATCTTCACCATCCAGGGTTTTGTTTGTTTGTATACACACAAGAACACGTTGCATTCTACTATCTTGTTTAGTAACATAATGTGCATCATTTGTTGCAACAAGGGGTATTCCTGTATCGTTAGACAATTTTACAAGTTGTGGCAAAACAGTTTGTTGTTCTTGCAAACCATGGTCTTGAATTTCAATATAATAATTATCTTTGCCAAAAAGCTCATAATATTTTAACGCTGTTTCTTTTGCCCGTTCGTAATCTTGCGCCAGTAATGCTCGCGGCACCTCTCCTGCCAAACAAGCAGACATACAAATTAATCCCTCACTGTGTTGTGTAAGTAAATCAAAATCTATTCTGGGTTTGCTGTAAAATCCTTCAGTAAAACCACGAGATACCATTTTTATTAAGTTTTTATAACCTGTTTCGTTTTTGCAAAGTAAAACAAGGTGGTTATTAAAATCTAATTTATTAATTTTATCAAATCTTGTACGGTTCGCAACATAAACTTCGCAACCAATTATAGGCTTAATATTGTGCTTTTTTGCAGCTTTATAAAAATCTACACAGCCAAACATTACACCATGGTCTGTAATTGCAACAGAATCTTGTCCAATTTCTTTTAAATGTTGCATCATTCTATCTATTCGGCACGCCCCATCTAAAAGACTATATTCGGTATGAACATGTAAATGCGTAAATTGCCTGCTATCTGTCATTTTTCGCCCTATCTTTCATATCATTTGCTAATTTAACAATTTTTTTTAGCCTATGTGCAAGGCCGGATTTGCTTATTGGAGGTGAAAATTCTAAAGATAATTCCTTTAAGCTTAAATTTGGCATTTCTTTGCGCAATTTTGCAGTTTGCTTTAATTCTTCAGGCAGCATTTCAAGCTTTGCATGTTTTTCTAAATAATTAATTGCAATTAAAACGCTTTCGTTAGCTGCAACTGTTTTATCAATATTTGCCGTTTCACAATTTGTAATTCTGTTTGCTTTATTTCTAATATCTTTATATATTTTCATATTCATTAATAATAAAGATTTATTTGCCGCACCCATATATGTTAGTAAATCCTCAATTTGTTCGCTAGATTTTATATACAAAACATTTAAGCCTTTTCTTTGAATATAATGTGCATTAAAGTTATGCGCAGTTAAAAGAGCTTTTAAATCATTTATTAAATTATATTTATTACTAACAAACTCAATATTATATTCTTTTTCGGGGTTAGTCATTGTTCCACAACAAAGAAAGGCAGAGCTAATAAAAGAATTTACGCAATTGCTGCATACAAAAATGTTGCTATTCATCCTTAAAGTTGTATTTGCACCGTTACAATTAAATATGCTTAGTAAAGCGTTAACTTCTTTTGGCTGGCTAACATTTAATTCATATATAATTTTTACCTGTGTACCTTTTTGTATTATATCACTTTTAATATTAATACTTGACAACAATTTATTTGCATGCAAAACAACGGCATTGTTTTCTGTATGTAAAACAATGCCTCTTGCGTCAAAATATTTTCCAAAGCATGCAATACCATATGCTGCCGCAATACGGCAACATTGCTTTTTTGGAATATCTTTAGATATTATTTCGGTTTT
>CAYJDK010000167.1:0-4550 GCA_964368905.1 uncultured Bacteroides sp. | reverse complement strand
GCTCATTGCCGCCGCATAATTAAACGCACCTGCACTAACCATACAAGATGACAAACAAAGCGCCTGTGTTACCGTACTACATGCGCCGTAAAGACCAATAAGCGGTACATCAACTTCGCTCATTGCAAAATGTGTTGCAGTGCACTGGCTTTGCAAATCTCCTGCAAAAACTGCTTGTAAGTCTTTCATTTGTATTGCACTTTTTTGCACCGCTGCACCCAAACATTGCTGAGTAATGCGGCTCTCTGCCTTTTCCCACGTTTTTTCGTTGCATTTTGAGTCAGGTATTAAAACATCAAATTTTTCTTTTAGTGGGCCCTCGCCCTCTTTTTTGCCTCCAACTGCGGCATAACCAATTATGCTAACAGGGTTTTCTAATATAATTGTACTGCCTTTGTGTTTCATATTAATCTCCATTCTGAGCACAGTATAAATATTTTTTAATAACCTCCAAGCAAAATGGAGATTAATTGGCATGTGCCCTCTCCTGACAATATGCCTTTTTATATATGCATAGTGTGATTTTTCACGCTATGCCCAATTGAGAAACAAAATAATATATTACACCATATAGGCTACCTGCCAACACACCATAAACTACAACAGGGCCTGCAATTAAAAACATTTTTGCACCAACGCCTGTAATTAACCCTTCACAGCGAAATTCTATTGCAGGTGCAACTACTGCATTTGCAAAACCCGTAATGGGCACAAGCGTACCGGCACCGGCTTTTGCCGCCATTTTTTGGTAAAGGCCTAAAGCAGTTAATATTGCAGACAATACTATTAAACTTAAGCTTACTAATAACGAGCTACTGCCCCCTACAAAGCCTAAAAACACATAGATAGTATGAAAAACTTCTCCAATACAGCAAATTAAACCGCCAAATAAAAACGCGTACAAACAGTCTTTAAAAACTAAAGAGCGAAAGGTATGTTTTTTATTAAGTTGCTCATACTCTTTTTTTGTTATTTTCATGCCATACTCTCCTTAAATTTAATGTTTGTATAAGTTTTACCCAAAATAACAAACAATATGTGTTATTGCTTTTTAAATTGTAATAATATTTAAATTTGATTCTTACAAATAAGAGTACTTTGCTAATTTTTAATTGTTTAAAAAAAGTGAAATTATTTTATTATATTGCCTTTTTAGACAAAATACTGTAAAATATATAAGTGTTTACACAAATTAAAAGCATTTTACATTACTATATAAAAACTTATTCACAAGTTAAAAAATGTTTTATTAATATGCAATATTTTTTTACATAAAAACATATTATTTATACACCTTATACACGGAGGAAAAAACGTGCAAAAATTTATTAAAAGAATTAAAAAACGCATAGAACGACTATTTGAAAACATGCGCAAAGGAAGCTTTATTGATATAGCGCTTTTTAGTGCAAGTATAGTGCTTGGTATTGCAATTATTGTTGTGTTTATTTTTGTTATTATTGGTGGTAACAGTAACAAAAGCAACAACATAAACAATACAACATCTACCGGTAGTTCTATAACTTCAAGTACAACTTCAAGTTCTCTTGGCAACAACGCTAGTGTAGTTAACCCTTTTGAAAATGGTAGCAGTGCCTCTTCCGGTTCTGTTTCAAGTAGCTTTACTGCATCTTCGTCTTCAAGCTCAAGCAGCAGTAGTTCTTCTCAAGCGTCAAGCTCTGCTTCTACAAGCACCCCACCAAGTACAAGCACAAGCACAAGTACAAGTACAAGTACAAGTGCACCGCATGTTCACACATATTCTAATTGGACACGCCTTGTAGAAATATGTGAAGCAGGCTATGAGGCGCGCACATGCACAACCTGTACACCGGAAACGCAAGGACATGAGCAGCGCAATGTAGTTTACGCCGAAGCCGAACACGATTGGGGAACGCAGACTTTAATTTTAGACACAAGTACGTCACAGGCCATTGGTTATTCTACTACTTGCGCACGCTGTGCCGCAACATGGACTGAATATTACACAGACGATAGCTCAAGCCCACAAAGCGGTACAGATTCAAGTTCAAGTGACGAAAGCACTACAGAGCCATAATACATTGTAAAAAAGCTTAAATATAAAACAAAAACCTTAGGCGTTTTATTAACGCCTAAGGTTTTTTATTTATTTTCTAATAAAACCATGTTAATTTTTTTATGGCTTTAACAACTTCTTGCACTCTAATTTTTGCCGCACTAGCCTTTTATAACTATTTAATAAGCGCTATTGCCTCGTATAAATCTTTTACTACAAAAGAAGTCATTCGTTTTAACTCCGCTGTTGGCGGGTCACAATCAGGCACCATAACTGTGCTGCACCCTGCGGCATTTGCTGCACGTATACCGCTTTGGCTATCCTCAAATGCAATGCAATCATGCGCGCTAACATTAAGCAATTGTGCCGCTTTTAAAAATATTTCAGGCGCCGGTTTTGAGTTTTCCACCTCATCCCCACCAACTACTGCATCTATGTAACAATCTACTTTTGCTACTTTTAAATTTTGTAAAACAAGCTCTCTGTGTGTGCTGGACGCAACCGCAACCGGTATGCCTTTATCTTTTACAGCCTTTAAAAAATCAACCAAGCCCGGTTTAATTGGCACTTCGGTTTTTAAAGTCTCGCTTATTCTTGTATTAACTTTTTCGCTAAGCTCATCAAACGGGAAATCATCGCCAAATCGTTTTAAAAAAACCTCTTTACATCCCTGCAAATTGCGCCCACGCAATGCGTTTACATCAGATGGTAAAATAGGATATTTTTCCTCTTTACTCACTTCAAGCCAAATTTCATCAGATAGTCTTTCTGTGTCAAACATCAACCCGTCCATATCAAGTAAAACAGCTTTATAACTCATTATTATCTCCATTTCAATTCTATAACAAATAAAACTTTAAATAATTCTGCTTTTTTTAATTATACCATATTGTTTTAAAAAATAATATTAAAATTTTGTAATTTATTGTATAACCGTGTAAAAATTTAATATTAAAGCTGTTTAAATAACGCATTATTGTGTTAAATGTATTGCATTTAATTAAAAATAAGTTTATAATGTTCGATATAATTTTATTTATTAATTATATTAAAGTTATTGCAAAATAATTTTTTTGCTACACTTTTAGTAAAATTTATTTTGCTTTAAACTTATATTATAGGGGGAGCGTAAATGTTAAATATTTCTGTTACAAAAACGGATAATCCAAAACAAAAACCTGATGAGAATAATTTAGGCTTTGCAAAACATTTTACAGACCATATGTTTATTATGGACTATGAAACAGGCAAAGGTTGGCACAATGAAAGAATAATACCGTACCAAAGTTTAATGCTTGACCCTGCAAGCGTGGTTTTCCACTACGCACAAGAAGCGTTTGAGGGCTTAAAGGCATATCGTAATGATAATGACGAAATTCTTCTTTTTAGGCCGGATTGTAACGCAAACCGCATGAATGAATCTTGTGATAGGCTTTGTATGCCTAACATACCACCTGAAGATTTTGTGCAAGCCGTAAAGGCAATTGTTGATATTGATAGCGACTGGGTTCCGCACAAAAAAGATGCAAATTTATACATACGCCCATTTATTTTTGCAACAGACGTTGGTTTAGGTGTTCATGCATCTGACAAATATTACTTTATAATAATATGTTCTCCGTCCGGTGCTTACTACAAAGAAGGAATTAACCCTGTTAGAATTTATGTTGAAAATAAGTATATACGCTCTGCACCGGGGTTAACAGGTGCCATAAAATGTGGCGGAAATTACGCCGCAAGCATTAAATCTGCTGATATTGCAACGCAAAAAGGCTTTGCACAAGTTTTGTGGCTTGACGGCGTTGAAAACAAGTATATAGAAGAAGTTGGCAGCATGAATATAATGTTTAAAATTGACGGTAAAATTTATACCGCCCCATGCGGAGACACTGTTTTACCGGGTGTAACACGCCGCAGTTGTATTGAACTTTGCAAAGACTGGGGTTATGATGTTGTTGAAGACAAGCTGTCTATACAATTTGTTATGGAGGCATCAAAAAAAGGCACGCTTGAGGAAGTTTTTGGCACCGGTACTGCCGCCGTTATATGCCCTGTAAAAGAACTTGTTTACAAAGAAGACAGCGCGTTTATTGGCGATAAAGCCGGCCCTTTAACACAAAAATTATACGATACTTTAACAGGAATTCAATTTGGGCGTTTAAATGATGACAAAAATTGGATGATAAAAGTTAAATAAGTTTGTGTTTTTTATTGTTTTTATGTATAATATAACAATATCATTTTAAATATAGTATTTTATTATTTACTATATGCTATACAAAATATTCAGGAGTGTGATTTATTGGAAACCCCCGCGTCAAGTACGTATTTATTTTTAATTGTATTAATTGTTTTATCGGCATTTTTTTCCGCAAGTGAAACAGCACTGTCTTCCGCAAACAAAATTCGTTTAAAAACAAGCAGCGAAAACGGCCACAAAACCGCAAGAACAGCGCTTAATTTAATTGATGATTTTGACAGGACTCTTTCGGCGATATTAATAGGCAACAAT
>CAYJDK010000166.1:0-4606 GCA_964368905.1 uncultured Bacteroides sp. | reverse complement strand
CCTGTTAAATAGCGTTGCAAAAGCTTCTCCAACTTTTTGTTCTGTTAAAGTAAAGCCCGGCCTTTCAGAGTTAGTTGAGTCTGACATCAGTGCCAAAACGCCACTTTGACCATATTTTGCAACTGTTGCAAGGTCTGTTGGGCCACCTGTAAGCGGCGTGTAATCTATTTTGTAATCTCCTGTGTGGAGCACAACACCAGCAGGGCTGTCTATAGCATATCCAACTGCGTCCGGTATAGAGTGATTAACATGTATTGGTTCTATTGTAAAGCAACCAAGCTTAAATTTCTTTTTTGGGTGTATTTGTATGCATTTAGTGCTTCTTAGTAGTGAGTGTTCGTCTAGCTTATTGCGTAAAAGCCCTAACGTTAACCCGGTTGCGTATATTGGCAAATTAATTTGCTTTAGTAAATACGGCAATGCACCAATGTGGTCTTCATGCCCGTGTGTTATAATTACACCTTTTATTTTTTCTTTGTTTTCAAGTACAAACGTAAAGTCAGGTATAACCAAATCTACCCCGTACATGTCACTATCAGGGAAAACTAGCCCACAGTCAAGCAAAAACATGTCGCCATTACATTCAAACACGGTTATGTTTTTGCCAACCTCTCCAAGGCCACCAAGCGGATAAATATGCAAAGACGGTGCATTGGCGTTGTTTTGGCCGCTTTGCCTGCGCTTATTTGATGTGCTTGATACACGAGTATTTTTATTTGCAAGGCTTAAAACACCTTGTTTATTTACAGTGTTTTGTTTATTTATATTGTTTGTGTTTTGATTGCTATTTTTATTAAAAGCATTGTTTTTTTGTTTTGCCGCGCCAATGCTATTATTATTTTTTTGTACCTGCTGTGGCTTTTTTCTTTTTTGCATAGCAGTGTTTTTTTGTGCGTCGGTTTTTGCCCCGTTATTTTTATCAGGCAAATTCTCGCCTGTTTTTAAATTGTTGGGCTTTTGTGCGCTACGCCTTTTTGGTGTGTACCGCCTTTTGGGGCCTTGTTGTGTTTTTGTGCCGTTATTCGGCTTATTATCGTTATTTTCGTTGTTATTCATTGCCACTCCTTTTCTAAAAAAGTAAAACAAACATGGCGTAACAAAAATAACCTGCCATATTAGGCAAGTTTAGCCAATGTCTAATTTTTCCAATTTTCTTAAATAAAAAATATATCTTCCAAAGCACGTATAGTGCAATAATTTAAAAGTTGTTTTTTGTATGTATAAAAAAAACTAATTAAGGTTACTATACTTGTTTTTTGTTTATTTGTCAAGCAAAACAGTGGTATAGCACATCTTTTGCAAACAAAGCAGCACTTATTTGCCGCGGGGAATTAAAATAAAATTTATTTGCACATTAACACTTTTTTGTTATGTAAAATTTTAAAAACTAATATGGAAACAAAATACATATTTGCTTTTAGTATTTGTTTACATTAGTATTGGTGTTTCTTTAGTGTTTTAATGCATAAAGCAAAAAAAAATTTTACACAAAAAAAGCCATATGGTGTTATGGCTGTAAATTTTTTAATAAATATTAAATTATCTGCGCTTTTTATCAGACGCTTTAATAACCCATACAAAAACTACTGCGCCTACAAGTGCAACTAATATTTCAAAAAACCACGAGTAAACCTCTAAGCTAACAATTTTTACACAAAGACCACCCATTATGCCACCAACAGCGCCACATAAAATATTGCGCAACATATTTGCATTATCTTTAAAAAACAAGGTTATAAGGCGGCCAACAACACAGCCCACCGCAACAGATACTAAAATTGTAAGCTCCATAATGGTACAAAAGCTCCTTTTATTGCTTATATTATTAATTTTTATTATATTAAACTCAAAGAACAATATTTATAATAATGATAAATGCCGTAACTTATATTATAAAGTCCACCGTTAATATTGTCAAATAATTAAATGGCTTGCTTTTATAATACGTAAAAAATATTATAAAGCGGCAACTTGGTTTTTCTGTATTATATTATAGTGTGCTTAAATATTGACATTTTGCTTATAACACATTATCATAATAATGTTGATTTTTGCTTATACTTTTGGAGGTCATTTAATGTTTGAAAATTTTATTTCGCCCGATGCTGAATTTGTTAAAATTTTAGGTATACAGCATTTAACTTACTTAACTTTTTGCATTTGCACTGTAATTGTATTTATAATTAAACACAAATTTGTATTACAGCATCAAAACACGTTTCGTAAAGTTTTTTTAGTATTGCTTGCTTTTCAGCAAACATTTCTTTTGTACGGTTGGTATTATTTTGCAACGCCAAACTTTTTATCAGAGGGTTTACCGCTGCAACTGTGCAGGGTTGCCTCTTTATTAAGATTATATTACTTAATATCGGGCAGCAAATTAGCGCTGGACGTTCTTTGCTACTTTAGCATATATGCGCTTATATCTTTCTTCTACCCATTAAGCGTTTATAATTTTTCTCATATTAGCGGCATTTCTTACATGATAAACCACTTAATAACAGTATTAATACCTATATTTGCTTTTATAAAAGATGGCTGGTTTTTCTCTTGGAAATCTTACAAAAACGCAGTAATTGCATTTAGCATATATTTCCCAATAGTTATAGTTGCAAACCATTTAACAAACGGCAACTATTTTTACCAGGTAGACAGGCCTTTTTTCCATAGTATGTCGCCATTTTTATTTGGCACGCTTACATATGTTGTAACTGTTGTGGGTTTTGCAATTGTTAATTTTGCTGCAATTTTATTAAAAAAAGCAATTGATACTAAATTAAAAGCTAATGCCGCCGCAAGATAAAACAAGCAAATTTTAAGTTTTTTTACTCTGCAAGAAAAACGGCAAAACACACTTTGCCAAAATGTATATTTTAACTTATACATTATTTTATAAAAGCTTAAGGGCAACGCCAACCGGCGTTGCCCTTTAAAGCTTCACACACAATTATTATATTTTTTACGCAATGTAAAAACATAAGCTAAGTTAAATTAATTGCAAGTTTGCATTTTTGCATAACTTTGCGCAACGGTTTATACAAAACAAGTATTACCGTAAAATTGCCTACACAATGCAATAAATCAAACGGTATGCCGGCAACCCACCATGTAACGGCACCGTAAAAACCAACCGTTAACAAATAAGATAGCCCATAAAGAGCACCGTAAAACAGCCCAAAAAAGCTGCCAATTACCGCCCAAAAAACCGCATTATCTACTTTATTAAACGCCCTTACAACTAATAAAAGCAACGGCCATATGTAAAGTTGCGGAAACCACCAAATACCAAACCCATTAAAAAGCCCATAAATTAACAAATACCCAAATATGCCCGGCAATGCAAGTTTAGGCAGTTCCAGCGCATATATAATTATTAATAAGGTTATAAGCTCTATATTTGGCAGTGCGTCAAGCGCATATTTACTTACAACAAGTATTGTTGCCATTAATGCCGCAACAACTATGTGGCGCGTTGTTTTCATTTAATTAATATCCTTCTACAAGTGTTATTTCAAATATATCTCCGTCTGCAATAGGTGTTGTATCAAAGCCTGTGTTAACGCTTTCTCCGCCTTTTGTAAGCATCCACCATTGTTGTTTGCTGTCGTCTACTTCAACACCGTTAACGGCCGTTACATATAAGCCGTAGTCTCCCATTTCACCTTCTACAAGGCCTTCTGTTTGTAAAACCTCGCCTAAAAATTCTGCGCTAGTGGTATACTTAAATTCTTGCGAGCTCTCGTCTAACATAAAAACGTTTACCGTTATGGCCTTTTCTCCGGCAGATGTTTGCGGCATACCAAACATAAAATAAATACCGCCTACAATTAATGCAACAACTATAAGTGCAATAACTGCTATTAGTGCTTTCTTGTTCATATTTTTCTCCTTTAAAATTGTATTGCATAAAAACGTTTTACAAGTAATTAAATTATTTTACACGCTATGGTATTAATTATTAAACAAAATAATACTTTTAATTAAGCCAATATCGCTAAAACAATTAAAACGCCCTTTCAAAATGAAAGGGCGTTTTTATATTGCATTATTGCAAACTGAAAACCTCATCCATTCATCGTGGATTATACGGGCAAATTTTACTTTGCCTATATTAGTTTACCTACAACCACGGCATTCCGGCTTGGTGCTATGCACTTTACGGCGGCGGGACCGCACATGATTTTAACATGTTTCCCCGTTGTTGTAACATATATTAAATTTTATGTGTTCGCTAAAATAATATTTTGCTCCGTTTTTTGCTATGTAAATTATTATACAATATTTAATTAAATTATGCAATAAAAAATTAACTATTATTCAAAAAACATTCCTTGCGTATATTTTTCAATAAAAACGCTGCTTGTTGATAAATCTATTGCGCTAGCGCTATTTGCAATGTCCACTGCCTTATTTTTCATTTGCCTTGACAAAAGCATACAACATGCACCCATTAATGCGGCATTGCCTAAAATGCAAGCTTTACTTGGCGCTGTTTTTGGCACTAAGCCTATGTGTGCGGCACTGTTTATATTTAAATAACTTCCAAACCCGCCCGCAACATAAAATGTGTGCAAGTCTTCAAACGTTAACCCTTTTTGCTCTATTA
>CAYJDK010000165.1:0-4614 GCA_964368905.1 uncultured Bacteroides sp. | reverse complement strand
CTCTACTTACATAGACTGGATTAAAGAGTTAAAATGGTACACCGAGGCAGAGGCAAGAACAGGGGTAACAGTTGAATATGTTTACGGCCCTGAAGAATTTGACGATGTTTTTGCAGAAGTAGACCAAAGGCTAATAAGCGGAACATTACCGGATGCAACAATGGCTAGGCTAGCGCAATCTAACTTATATGGAGCAGAGGGCGCATTTGTTGACCTTGCACCATACATAGCCGAATATGCACCTAACCTGCAAGCTTATTTAGACGAAAACGAAGAGTATACAAGCCTTGTTACAAATGAAGATGGCTCAATTTATGGCCTTCCGAAAGAGACACCTATTCTTGCCGACTTTTTATTTGCGCGCAGTGACCACTTAGAAAAAGCAGGAATTGATGCCGCACAAATAGTAACAATTGATGATTTCACTGAGGCAATGCGAACACTAAAAGAATATTATGGTGCAGATAACCCAAGCTATTACCCTCTCACAGGGCGTGATTCTTACGTTAGATTTCAAGCTTGGTTCGGCGCACAAAATAACATCTCACTTGAAGAGTCGAATGGCATTTACTTAAACCATGCCAAAGACCAAGGCTTCGACATTATGTCTGACGAGGCTTTAACCATGGTAGAAACGATGAAAATTTGGTATGATGAAGAGCTAATTAACCCTGAATGGGTAGCAGGAGCTTTCGGTGAGGGCGACTGGGAAGCAGCTATGCTTAACGGCAACGGAACATTTTCTTTTGACTACTATACACGCCCTCAATGGTTCTTGGATAACGGCGGCCCTGAGGCAGACCCTGATTACAGCATAGTTATTCTTGACTATTTAAAAGACGAAGACGGAAACACAATGAAAGCACAAACCGACTTGCCTTATAACGAAATTCTTGCAACATCAATCAGTTCGGCTGCAAGCGAAGAAACAATTATAACAATTATTCAATTTATAGACTATTTCTACAGTGAAGAAGGTATTGAGCTTGCAAACTGGGGCATTGAAGGTGAAAGCTTTGAGGTTGTTGACGGAAACAACCAGTTCATTGTTGATGTAACAGAAGAGGAATCAACACCTGCCGGTGAGCAAAAATGGTCTTTCTTAAGCGACCGTTTAACTATTGTTAAGCCAATAGACAGTGTTGCATTCTACTCTTGGAACAGTGACATGGTAGTGGAGGCTGCAAACCGCCTGTTTAACGATGACAATTTGCACCCTGCATATAACATTATATACACCAACGACCAAACTACAGAGCTTACAAACCTAGTTGCTACTGTATTCGATGCACAAATTGCCGGAATAACAGAGTTTGTAAACGGCTCCAGAGATTTAAGCGAATGGGAAGACTTCAAGCAAGAAATGATAGACCTAGGCCTTGAGAGAATAGAAGAAATTCAACTTGAAGCATTCCAAAGCACTTATGGCTAATTTTTAGCTTTGTAATGTTAAGGAATTGCGGCGAAGAACCATTTTTAGTTAATGGTTCTTCGCCACACTCTGCTTTATTATTGTCTCAATAAATTTCTATTTTTTACAGCTTGCAAAAAGGAGACAGATTATTGTGAAAAGTAAAACGAATTTTTGTATTAGCAAGATACTTGATGATGTCAAGAAAAATTATATTCTATATTTGCTTTTATTACCCGGTGTAGCAAGTTTAATTTTCTTTAAAATCGGGCCTGTGGCAGGCATGGTAATTGCATTTCAAGACTTTAATGCTTTCAAAGGAATTTTAGGAAGTTCCTGGGCAGGGCTTGAGCATTTTGCACGCATATTTAATGACCCTTATATGCTTAAATTAGTTCAAAACACAATCATATTAGCTGTTTTGTCTATTGTGGTTGTTTTTCCTATACCAATTATTTTTTCTTTACTACTAAACGAAGTACGAAACAAATTTGTAAAAAACAGTATTCAATCTTTTAGCTTTTTGCCATATTTTATTTCATCTGCTGTTATGGTAAGCATACTTTACACTATGCTTTCACCTAGCACCGGATTAATAAATAACATAATAACATCTTTAGGTGGCGAAAAAATATTTTTCATGGCAGAGCCTGCATGGTTTAGGCCGTTATATGTTTTGTTGCAAATATGGCAAACTTTTGGCTATTCCGCTATAATTTATATAGCCGCAATGGCTGCTATTGACCCAGCGCTTTATGAGGCTGCCCAAGTTGATGGTGCAAACAGATTTCACAAAATGTTTAGAATTACACTGCCGTCAATTATGCCGTCAGTTATAACAATGCTTATAATAAGTATCGGGAACATTTTTACAGTGGATTTAGACAGGATACTTTTAATGTATAACCAAAGTGTGTATGATACTGCTGATGTTCTACAAACTTATGTTTATAGAATTGCCTTTCAAACAACAGGGTTTCCGGATTATAGCTACGGAACAGCCGTAAATATTCTAAAATCAGTAATTGCATTTATTCTGGTTATAAGTGCAAATAAGCTTGCAAAAAAATATTCAGAAACAAGACTGTTTTAAGGAGGTGTTGATACAGTGAAAAATAGAAAAACAGGTGTTTTTGATTGCGTTAACACTTTAGGGTTAATTATAGTAGCAGCCCTTTGCGTTTATCCGTTCTTATATATCTTTTTTGTAGCAACTAGCGATGGAACATTTTTAACCTTTGGTGAAGTAACCTTTTTTCCAAAAGGCTTTAATTTGGAAGCATTTAAATACGTGTTTACAAACCCTGATTTAAACGTATTAAGCGGTTTCAAAAACTCTTTAACATACACTGCGCTTGGTTCTTTTGTTGCAGTTATACTAACATTTATTACAGCGTACGGCTTATCAAAGCCGCGTGTTAAATGCCGCTTTTTTATTATGAGCATATTTGTAATTACATGGGTGTTTGAAGCCGGAATTATACCTCAGTACATAATTTACAGCGAGCTTGGATATGTGGATAACATGTGGGTTATGATAATACCCGGTGCTATAAATGTTCAATTTTTAATTATTACTAAAGCTTTTATTGATAACATACCAAAAGAGCTTGAAGAAGCAGCAATTGTGGATGGGGCTAACGATATAATTATTATGACCAAAATTTTTATACCGCTTTCCAAAGCCATTATTGCTACAATAGCATTATTTTATGCTGTATCAATATGGAACCAATACTTGCTTCCTTTAATATATTTAAAATCCGAGCACTTAAAAACAATACAACAGGTTCTACAGCAACTTGTAATAACAAGTGGCGACTCGGGAACGACCTTTAGAAATGTTATTCAAAACGGCATTACTTTGAACCAACAAAATTTAAAGGCTGCTGCTGTTTTTATTACTATGTTACCAATAGTGTGCGTATACCCATTCGTGCAAAAATATTTTAAAAAGGGAATACTGATAGGATCAGTGAAAGGATAGTTTGTTATGAAAAGAGAGTATGTAGAAATTAAAACAATAACTAATGATGGGCTGCTTTACAAAAATAATTTGTTGGGCACAGTGGAGTCCATCATTCCAAACCCTTACGACAGCTGCCATGCAGCAGACCTAATAGAACTACCAAATAAAGATATTCTTTGCTGTTGGTTTGCGGGTTCTGATGAAGGAAATGCAGACATAAGCATTGTGCTTTCAAGGCTAAAAGCCGGCGAAAGCAGATGGAGTGTGCCTGTCAAAATTTCTGATGATGCAACACGTTCTGAGCAAAACCCGTCGTTATTTTTAACATCTGAGGGCGAATTATGGTTGATGTATACCGCACAGGTATCAAGAACTCCGGACATAAAGCCAAACTTTAATTTACAATACACTGCTGAAATTCGTTGCAAAAAGTCACTTGATAATGGCTATACTTTTGGAGAAACATTTACTATGTTTTCCCGTGAAGGATCTTTTTGTAGACAAAAAATTCAAGTCCTATCAAACGGACGATGGGTTTTTGGCAACTGGATTTGCTTTTCAGACGAAACAAGAAATGGTAGTGACATTACAGTTGTGCAAATATCAGATGATAACGGAAAAACTTTTAGGGAAGTTTCTGTGCCAAACAGCAAAGGAATGGTACATGCAAATATAGTAGAGATAGATAAAGGTCACTTAATTGCCTTGTTTCGCAGCAGATTTGCAGACAATATTTACATATCTACTTCTAAAAATTATGGAGATAGTTGGAGCGAACCTACAAAAACAGAATTGCCAAACAATAACTCCAGTATATCGGCAATTAAACTAAAAAGCGGTTGCATAGCAATAATTTTAAACCCCGTAAAATATAACGATGAAGCGGGGCAAACCGTGTGGCCACACCAACGTTGCCCTGTTGCATTTGCAATTTCGGAAGACAACGGCAACACATGGCCATTTATGCGAATAATTGAAAACGGCGAAGGATTTATTGGAAGCTTAAACGACATAAACAACAGACGTTATGAGTACCCTGTTATGATGCAGGCAGAAGATGAAACTATACATGCAGCTTACACTTGGGGAAACAGAAAAAACATAAAATATGTTTCGGTTAGCGAGAAATGGATTCGTGGCGAAAAATTAGCTCTAGGTGCTGAAAATAACCCTAAATGGGCACGAAAGTGTTAACCTGAAATTAATGGGTTATTAATTTAAGATTTTTTGATAT
>CAYJDK010000164.1:0-4698 GCA_964368905.1 uncultured Bacteroides sp. | reverse complement strand
AGTCAATACTTTTTTCTTAATAATAAAAAAAATGCATTGCAAATAATATGCACTTTTTTTGGCAATGTTTTTAATTTTACAAAACATAACGCAAAATAAATTGCGATATATCAATATTTTTTAATTAAACCAATATTCAACATTAGTTTAATTGCATATATTAATAAACAAAAATTAATTATATACCATATATTTACATTTTGTATATTTATTAAAAATTTAACAAATTGTATATTTAAATATTTTTTGCTTATTTGTTTCTGTTTTTATCTTTTTTTAATCATGCCAAAAAATAAAATTAATATTCCTTTTATTCTTTATTAATTAAGCCCGGTAAAAACACGTTATACTTTTTTGTGCAAAAATGACAAACTACTTCGGCATCATCTTTCTCTTCAATCATACTAGCAATTTCTTTTTCTCCAAGCGATAAAACAATTTTTTCTACTTTTTCATAGCTACATTTACAGTCATATTTTATAGTTTGCTCATCTAAAACTTCAGGGTTAAATCCTTCAAGAGCAATATGCATCATGTCAAGCACTGTTTTACCCTCTTGCAATAATTTTGTAACGCTCTGCATGTTTGCAATATTATTTTCAAGCATAGTTATTTCTTCTTCTGTTGCTCCTGGTAATAATTGTATTAAAATGCCGCCTGCACTTTTTATGCTCAAGTCTTCATTAACTAAAACACCAAGTCCACATACGGTTGGCATTTGCTCACTTTGTGCGTAATAGCTTGTTATATCTTCACCTATTTCACCACTAACCAAAGGTATTTGGCCTATATAAGGCTCTTTCAACCCTAAGTCCTTAACAACAGAAAGCGTTCCATTTGCGCCAACTGCTTTGCCCACATTAAGTTTTCCGTCATCTCTCAATGGCAGTTCTACTATATTATTTGTAACATAGCCTTTTGTGTCGCCCTTTCCGTTAGAAACCGCAAGCATCGTTCCTATAGGGCCATCAGAATTTATTCTAAGCGTAATAGAATCATCGTTATGCTTTAACATAACGCCCATCATGCCGGCGGCAATTAATAGGCGCCCTAGTGCCGCAGACACAACGGCAGATGTTTTGTGTATCTGTTCCATATCGCTTATCATTTTTGTCGCATCTACACCACAAAATGCTACTCCACCGTTTTCAGATATACCGCGTACACAATTTTTTTCTAACATTTATTCTCACCGTTTCATTATTTAATTATTTTTTTATAGCAGTAATAAAATATCTTTCACTGTCATTTTTAAGTTCTTCAAATATATCACCGTCTAGTATTTGTTTTACGCTTAAACCTGCACTTTCACAAGCATTTATTATTTCTTGTTTTGTATATATATATTCACAAAATTTTTCTTCAAATAATATTTCGTTGTCTTCGGTTCCTACTAATTTTATCTCAGTAAGCATTTTTTCCTTATTATAATTATTTTCCCACTTACATGATATACCGTCAATTTCAATAATAAAAGTGTTGTCTTTAAGTATATTTTCATGCTTATACGGCGTGTTCATATCAAATATAAACGGACAATCTTTTTCTAAAAACAAAGATATTTTCTTTATGGCTTTTTCAAAATTTTTATACGGTCCTATGTGATTTAAAGTGTCAAACGTGCATATGGCAGCCCTAATTGTACCATACAAATCTAATTTAGTTAAATCTTGTTGCAAAAACAAAATGTCACTAATTTCATTTTCATACATTTTATCTCTGGCAATGCTAAGCATGTCTTGTGACAAATCCACTGCAATTACATCATAGCCTTTTTTTGCCAACATTATGCTTAACTCTGCAGTGCCGCATCCTAAATCTGCTATTATTCCGTTATTAATATTATAATCTTTTAAAGTTTTATAAACAGCACAAAACAAGGCGTCGTAATCTGCCGCCTCGTTTAATAAGTCATAATATTGTGCAAAATTATTATATGCCATAATTTTATTATAAATCGTTTAAAATTAAATCTTCATAGCTCTCGCGCTTAATTGCAAGCCTGTCTTGCCCGTTATGTACAAAAACAACAGGTGCGCGGTTAACTCTGTTGTAATTTGATGCCATTGAATAATTATATGCACCAGTAGATAAAACAGCCATTATATCACCTACAGCAGGTTTTTGCATTGGTGCATTTTCTTGTATTAAATCTCCACTTTCACAGCACCGCCCTGCAACTGTTGCGCTAAAATCTTTTTGTTGCATTGCTTTATTTGCTATTACAATTTCATAAGAAGAACCATACAACGCATACCTTGGGTTATCTGTCATTCCGCCGTCTATTGAAACATATGTTCTGTGCCCCGGAATAGTTTTTACACCTCCAACGGTATAAAGCGTAATTCCTGTATCTCCTACAATTGACCTTCCCGGCTCTATGCATACATAAGGGACAGGAAAATTATTTTTCTCACAAAAATCGTTTACGGTTTTAGACACTTCTTTCATATAACTATCAAGAGATTTAGGGTCATCTTGCGGCACATATCTTATCCCAAATCCACCACCCAAATTAAGTTGCTTTATTGTATACCCACACTCGTCTCTTATGTCTGTTGCAAATTTAAGCATTACCTTGGCAGCATGACAAAATGGTTCAATATCAAATATTTGAGAACCGATATGGCAATGTATTCCCGTAACATTTATAGCCTTTGTTTCAAGTGCTTTTTTTACGGCCTGCATTGCTTCTCCTGTTTCAAGTGCAAAGCCAAATTTAGAATCTATCTGCCCTGTTCTAACAAAATCATGCGTATGTGCGTCAATTCCCGGTTTAATTCTAAACAAAACATTAACTGTTTTATTGTTTGCAACCGCAATATTACTTAAAAGTTCAAGCTCTGTTAAATTATCAAGCACTATGTAACCAACATTATTTTCAAGTGCCATTGTTAACTCTGCCGTAGTTTTATTATTGCCATGAAAATATATTTTCTCAGGTGGAAAACCTGCTTTAAGCGCTGTAAAAAGCTCTCCGCCGGAAACAACATCAGTACCAAGGCCTTCTTCCATCATTATACGGTATATTTGTTTACAGCAAAATGCTTTGCTTGCATAAAGAACAATTCCGTTTTTGTTGTAATGTTCGTCTAAAGAATTTTTAAGTAGTTTGCAATTATCACGTATTGCGTTTTCGTCCATAACGTAAACAGGTGTGCCGTATTTTGCTGCAAGTGCAACAGAATCCATTCCACCAATTGTTAAATTGCCTTGTTTGTTTACTCCAATTACTTCACTCATAATTTACCCCTCTACATATTGCTTTAATATATTTTTTAATTCTTCAATTTCATAACCTGTTTTTGAGCTTGTTAAAATTACGTGCAAACATCCATAATGTTCACATATTTCAATAAATTCGTTAATTTTCCCCTCATATTCGCTTTTTTTAAGTTTATCTGCCTTAGTAAGCGCCACAACAAAAGGTATATTATAATGCTTTAAATATTCAAGCATTTGCATGTCGTCTGCAGAAGGTTTATGCCTTGCATCAAGCAATTGTATAAGTAATACATTTTGCCTTGCTGCAGTGAAATATGCGTTAATAAGCTCGTCCCACCGTTGTCTTTCGCCTTTTGCAACTTTAGCATAACCATAGCCCGGTAAATCAACAAAATACACCGTATCTACACAGTAAAAGTTAATTGTTGCTGTTTTGCCGGGCGTTGCACTAATGCGTGCTAGGTTTTTTCTGTTACACAGCTTATTTATAAGTGACGATTTACCAACATTTGACCGACCTGAAAAAACTATTTCCGGTCGGTCACTGCTAGGTAATTGCGACGAAAGGCCGTAAGACGATTTAAATTCGGCCAAATTATAATTCATTTACAATCTCCCAAAACAGTAATTTATATATTTAATAAAATTACTAATATTTTTATTTTTTTGCTTTTTTAGGCAAAAGAACTATTTCAAGCACTTCTTGTAATGATTGAACAGGCTTAAACTCAACACTCTCTTTAACTTGCGAATCAACATGATATAAATCCGGCAAATTAGCTTTAGGTATAATAACGCTATTCATGCCTTCTCTGTAAGCTGCCATGCTTTTTTCTTTAAGCCCACCTATTGGTAAAACTTGCCCGTGAAGTGCAATCTCACCTGTCATTGCTACGTCTGCGCGCACTAGGCGCTTAGATAAACAAGATATAAGCGCTGTTGTAAGTGTAATACCTGCCGACGGCCCGTCTTTAGGTATAGCACCTTCAGGTGCATGGATGTGGATATCAGCATCTTTAAACACATTATTGTCAAAACCATATGTTTCACTGTTTAGTTTTGCATACGTTATTGCAAGGCGCGCACTTTCTTTCATAACATCGCCAAGAGAGCCTGTAAGTTCTAATTTTCCACTACCATTTTTAATAAGCTCCACTTCAATTGGAAGAATCTCTCCGCCAACACTTGTCCACGCAAGCCCGTTTGCAACGCCAACAGCGTTTTGTCTGCTACAAAATGTGGGCTTAATTCTTTTTGGCCCAAGCAATTCTTCAAGTGATGCAGCAGTTATACTTATTTTATTTTCTTCGCCTGCTGCAACACGTTTTGCGCATTTGCGTAAAACCTCGTTTATCGTTCTCTCCAAACTGCGCACACCGGCTTCCTGAGTATATCCATCAATAATTCCGTATAAAGCAGCTGTGTTAAACTTAACATAATTTTTTAACCCTGTTGCTTTTAATTGTTTTGGCA
>CAYJDK010000163.1:0-4729 GCA_964368905.1 uncultured Bacteroides sp. | reverse complement strand
AAACCATCTTAATCTCCATAACAGCAAACCAAAAGCCAAAGCCCTGAACACGCATTTCGTGTTCGGGGCTTTTTTCTATTCTTTAACAATTCACTCGCGTCAAAGCAACGGTATAAGACAAGCACCCTACGGGCACAAACATATTGCTAAACTTTTTTTGGTCAAGCCCGAATTTCTGGTATACATTTTATATAAGCAATCAAGTTGAGAAGTTCGACACCAAAACCGCCATTTAGCGTAAGCTAGAGGGCATTTTTATGCCCGAAATGTAAGGTATGCATTTTGTAAAAGCAGCCCACCTTAGTTTTATGGTTTAAAAGCTCGCAAAATGTGGAGTATATCAATTATAAATAGGTTTTTGATTTTATGCCTATAAAACTTTTTTATTAAAGGGTAAAATAATTAGCTAAAAAAGCATATTCAACTAAATTTTGTTCAATTTTTAATAGTTTTGCTGTGGTTTTGTGCATATTACATAAAAAAAACAGCCAAAATAAATTTGTTTCTAGGCTATATTTTTTTAAAATATTTAATTTGCATATTTTAAATTTGTGATATAATAAAAAAAAGGAGTGATATTAACATGAATATTTATGAGTTTGAAATTTTGCAAAAAGACGGTAATTTTAAAAGCATGAAAGACTTTAAGGGCAAGACTATTTTAATTGTAAACTCTGCTACTCATTGTGGTTTTACGTACCAATATGGAGAGTTAAAGCAGTTGCATGACAAATTTAGTGATAAAGGCCTTGTAATTTTAGATTTTCCTTGCAACCAGTTTGGAGAACAAGCAAAGGGAACAAACGATGAAATTGCAGAATTTTGCCAATTAAACTTTAACACACCTTACGAAATATATGCGAAAATTGAAGTGAACGGTGAAAATGAAACACCTCTTTTTAAATTTTTAAAGCAACAAAAAGGATTTAAAGGCTTTAACAACCCAAACCACCCAAAAAATGAAAAATTAAAAGATATGTTTTTGCAAATTGATGAAAACTACGAAAAAAGCGATGATATTAAATGGAACTTTACAAAGTTTTTAGTAGATAAAAATGGCGAAGTAATTGGTAGGTTTGAACCGGTTGATGATATACATATTTTAGAAAAGGCAATAGAAAAAATATTATAACTTTGTAAATGATTGCATTGATATTAAAGCCTTAAAAAAATTAAACTTTAATATGAGCGATATATAAATAGTTACGTGCAATATTAAAAAATCTACAACGATAAAATTATTTAATTGCTACAACATTTATTGGTTTTTGTATATAGAGCTACTGCCAATAAATAATAAGACTTGCAAAATACAACTAAGCCACAAGTTAAAAGCTACATTTTGAAATTTCAAAATGTAGCTTTTATTTTTAAAATTATTTATTTTTGTCCATAATAGGCGTTTTGCCCATGTTTTCTTAAATAATGCTTGTTTAACAGTTCCGGCTGCATTTTTTTAACACTATACTCGCCCTTTTGTGTATGCCATGCCATAAAAGCAACTTCTTCCAGTACTACTGAATTGTGCACAGAGTCTATTGCACTTTTGCCAAATGTAAATGGTCCGTGGTTTGAAACCAACACACCGGGAACACAAGTGGGTGAAATTTTATTTTCTACAAATGTTTCAACAATTACTTTGCCAGTTTCGTATTCATAATCGCCACCAATTTCATCTTTTGTTAATTGTCTTGTAATGGGTATGCTATCAAAAAAATAATCGGCATGTGTAGTTCCAAACGGTAAAATTTCTACACACATTTGTGAATAAATTGTAGCCCATCTGCTATGAGTGTGCGTTATTCCTTTTATGTCGCTAAATTCTTTGTAAATTTTTATATGGGTATTAGTGTCTGAAGATGGGCTTAAACTACCCTCAATTTTTTTGCCTGTATTAATGTCAACAACTACCATTTTATCTGCTGATAAATCCTCGTAATTAACACCTGATGGCTTTATAACCATAATGTTTTCGCCTTCAAGAATACCTGATACATTTCCCCAAGTAAATGTAACTAAGTTATGCTTTGGGAGCATCATGTTAGCTTCATATACTTCTTTTTTTAATAGCTCCAGTTTATTCAAAACACAAACTTCCTTTCTAATAATAAAGTTTAAACGTGATACTTAATTAAATTTAAAGCACAGTTTAATTGTGTGGTTGTACTCTTCGTTTGCTTTTAATAAAGCCGATGGAAAATGACTATAACTTGTAGAACATGGGTAATATTGAGGTTCTAGGCAAAATCCTTGGTGCAAATTATAATATGTGTTGTTTTTTCCTTTTTCGGCACCGTTTAAATAATTGCCGCTATACATTTGTAAGCCGGGCAAATCAGATTGTATTGCAAGTTCAACATTTTTATCACCGCTAAGTGCAACGGCTACTTCGTTCATTTTACCTTTTTCAAAATTACATATATTCCAGTTGTGGTCATAACCTTGTGAAATTTGCAACTGTTCAAAATTATGGTTTATACGCTCGCCAATTAGTTTTGGGTGTGTAAAATCCATTGGTGTATCTTTTACAGGCAATATGTCTCCACATGGTGCACAGTCTTTTGCAAGCTTTAAATAGTTGTTTGCATTTATTTTAAGTGTGTGGTCAAGTATATTTTGTTCTGGTGTTGCATTTAAATTATAATAATTATGGTTTGTCATGTTTAAAACTGTGTCTTTGTCACATTTTGCTATGTGCTTTATTATAATTTCGTTATTATCTGTTAAACAAAAACTTGATACAACGTCTAAATTGGCCGGAAAACCACCCTCTAAATCAGGGCTTTTATAATAAAAATTAATTGTGTTTTCTGCCGGCACCAATTCAAAATCAAATATTTTTTTATCAAATCCATCTTTTCCGCCGTGTAAAGTGTTGCCATTATCATTTATATGCAAAGTGTATTTTTCGCCGCTGAGTTCAAATTCGCCGTCTCTTATTTGTCCGGCGTATCTGCCAATTGTTGCACCTAAATAAAGCGTTGTGTTTTCGTATCCTTGCGCATCATCAAACCCCAGTATAACGTCTCGTTCTTTTCCGTTTATTTTTGGCGTAATTATGCTAACCATGGTAGCGCCAAAATTAGTTAATTTTATTTGCATGTTGTTTTTGTTTTTTATAGTAAACAAGTATACTTCTTGCCCGTTTAATACTTTACCAAATGATCTTTTTTCTATTTCCATTTTAATTTTCAACTTTCTGTTAATTAATGCCTGCTAAAAAAGTAAAACCTGCTTTGCCAAGCCATAAAAAGCCGTTTTTTACTTCTATTTTCGCCAAAGGCGAAAATTTAGCAGATAGCATAAAGATAAGCTAACAAAATACGCCCTAAAAGCGTATTTTGTAGCAAATGCATAGCATTTGCTCTGAATAATGAGTTATTCAGTAGGATTTAATTATGGCTAAAAAAATTGTTTAATATTAATTTTGAAAAATTAATATTGTTTTGTTTTGCAAAATCTAACATTTTTTGCTTGTTTAAACTAAAGTCTATGGTGTCGTTGCAAGAAACTTTAATTGCAGAAGCAAGAGTTGCTATGTCTTGAGCAGTTGATAGGCAATTTTCTTCGGTTGAGATAAGAGGCACGCCTTTAATGATAGAGGCGATTAAAGTGCCTAAAAAACAATCTCCCGCACCTGCCGTGTTTATAACTTCGTTGTCAATTATAGGAGTGTTAATTATGTTGTCTTTATACAGTGTAACGGCCCCTTTTTTTCCTAAAGTTACAATTAAAATAATGTTTTCGTTAAAAGTTTTCAAATACTCATAAATTTTAGTAGGGTTTATTTCTCCTTGCAAATTGGCAACTTTTGCAATTGCGTTAGCTTCATCAACATTAATTGCAACTAGGTCTATAAGCTTAAATATTTTCTTATGTGCAAACTCTTGTGCTTCTTCTGTTAAAAAAGAAGCAATATTAAAACAGTCTCTTTGGCGCCCGTGTTCTAAAAGTTTTTGCCTTGCACTAACGGGAACTTCAGGAGCTGCCAAAACCAAACCATGTTTTAAGTCTTTGTTTTTATCAAAAAAGTTGCTTATGCTTTCAGAACTTAAATTGTTGCACGCACTGTTACTTGTAGAAATATTGCCGCCTTCACCTGTAGGGAACTGATAACAAACAGCAAAAAGTGTTTTTAAATCATCACTTTCTTCAACATAGTCAACGTTAATACCTGTTTTGCTCATTGTCTCTTTTAAATCTTTTCCAACATCGTCAGCACCAACGGCACTAACAGCATAAGACGTAATTTCTCCATTTAAAAAAGCAGCAACATAATTTAATATAATATGAAGCTTACAGTAATCTTTATAATTTGTAAGTTCAGCCAGCCGTGATTCATTTCTTCCTAAATTTTCATTGCCGTTAAGTTTAAACAATATACCTTTACCAATACCGCCTGTGCCAACAACAAAATTTATGTTTTGCAACATTACACATTCACCCCTTTAAACTCCCATTCAGGGTTTTCGGCTATTGGGTGTGTTGCGGTGTCTCTTGTTGCTGTAATAATGGCGTCGTTATGGTTTTGAAGAAGTGTAAGTGGGTACTCTACATCTTCGCTTGAAAAAAGAGCAACGCGTAATGCGGTTTGTTTCCATGTACCTGTGTCGCTAAAAACACGCACTTTTTTTGCGCTTAGGCATTCTTTTACGCCAAGTGTTACAGACATAGGCGGAACAAACTGATATGCTGCGCCAAAACTTCTTTGGCCAAGCGTAATTACTGT
>CAYJDK010000162.1:0-4775 GCA_964368905.1 uncultured Bacteroides sp. | reverse complement strand
TTTTCTTTAGGCAAGTCAACTCCGGCTATACGTGCCATTTACAGCACCTCCTGTTAAATTTTTCTCTTTTGGCAAATATGTTATTGCCCCGGCAGAATTTTTCCGGTACTTATAAAGTGTTTGTTTTGTTTAACCCTGGCGTTGTTTGTGCTTTGGGTTTGCGCAAATTACCATAACGCGACCGTTACGTTTAATTACTTTGCATTTTTCGCACATGGGTTTTACTGAAGGTTTAACTTTCATAGTAGTCTCCAATCTTTTACAAATAAAGCGCAAGTGCACTTTTTGTAATAACCTTGTGTTTGTTTTTTGCTGTTACCGTTTTAAAAACGGGTTTTTGCATACATTTATTTTGTACGCCATGTTATGCGCCCTTTTGTTAAATCATAAGGGCTCATTTCTACCGTAACTTTATCGCCCGGTAAAATACGAATAAAATTCATGCGCAACTTGCCGGATATATGTGCCAGCAAGCGATGACCGCCCTGAATTTCAACTAGGAACATTGCATTGGGCATTGCTTCTACCACGACACCCTCTACCTCAATTACGTCTTCTTTAGACATGTTCAAGTCCTCCACAGTTATTAGACATCGCCGCTTAGTTGCGGCATTTTGTTAATACAACAGGGCCTTTTGCAGTTACTGCAATAGTATGTTCAAAATGTGCTGAAAGGCCGCCATCGTTCGTTTTAACCGTCCATTTATCGGGTAATGTATAAACTTCAAAGCCTTTTTCGTTAACCATTGGCTCTATGGCAAGGGTCATTCCGGCTACAAGCCTTGCTCCCCTTCCTTTTGTGCCAAAATTAGGAACTTCGGGCGATTCATGTAATTTTGCGCCAACACCGTGCCCAACATAGGTGCGAACAACAGAGTATCCTGCGCTTTCTACATAATTTTGCACCGCCGCGCTAATGTCTCCAATTCTGTTTCCAACTAAAGCTTCGCTTATTGCAACATCCCGCGCCTTTTCGGTTATTTCTATTAGTCTTTGTGCTTGTTCACTTATTTTACCACATGCAAATGTTGCTGCATTGTCCCCGTGAAAACCGTTTATATAAGCTCCCACATCTATGCTAACAATATCGCCTTGCTTTAGCACAACTTTTTTCGAGGGTATGCCGTGTATAACAATATCATTAATTGAAATACATGCACTTGCCGGAAATCCGTTGTAACCTTTAAAGCTGGGCTTTGCGTTTTGGCTTGTAATGTAATCGTAAACAATTTTATCAATTTGCTCTGTTGTTGTGCCGGGTTTAACCGCCTCGCCTGCAACTTTTAATGCTTCTGCTGCTATATTGCAAGCAAGGCGCATAGCCTCAAGCTCAACATTTGTTTTAATCGGTATCAATATTATATCCCCAATGTGTCAAAAACAAGTTTTGTTGTGTCTGCTACTTCTTCTTGGCCTTCAACAACCAAAAGCTTGCCTCGCTCTTTATAAAATTCAACAAGTGGCTCAGTTTGCTCATGGTAAGTTCTTAAGCGTTCAATTGTTGTAGAGGGTTCATCATCTTTGCGGATAATGAGTTGTCCTGAACATCTATCGCACACATTTTCGTTTTGGCTTGGTTTATACTGTATGTGGTAGCTAGCCCCACAAGATGAGCACACCCTGCGCCCTGCAAGCCTTTTAACAATAACGTCGTCTTTAACAATAATTTCAACAACATTGTCAATTTCAACGTCCAAGTTTTCAAGAGCCTGTGCTTGTGCAACAGTACGTGGCACTCCGTCTAAAATAAAGCCTTTTGCGCAATCGCTTTCGCTTAAACGTTCTTTTATAATGCTTATAATAACATCGTCCGGAACAAGTGCGCCGTCGTCAATATATTTTTTGGCCTCAAGGCCCATTTGTGTTTGGTTTTTAATGGCTTGCCTTAGTATATTTCCTGTACCAATAGCGGGGATATTTAGTTTATCACAAATTAATTCTGCCTGTGTTCCTTTACCGGCACCCGGTGCCCCAAGTAATATAAGTTTCATAAGCACATTTCCCCTTTATCAATTTTAATATGCTAATTACTCAAGAAAACCTTTGTGGTGGCGCATTAGCATATAAGATTCAAGGCTGCGGCTTGTATCAAGCGCAACGCCTACAACGATAAGCAAACTTGTACCGCCAAGAGATAAGTTCATGCCTGTTGCCATACTGAACAATATTGGTGCAACTGCAACTATACCTAAAAACGATGCGCCTATAAATGTTATTTTGCCAAGGCACTTTGTAATAAACTCGCTTGTAGGTTGGCCCGGCCTGTAACCAGGTACCATGCCGTTGTTGTTGCGCAAATTGTTTGCAATTTCAATTGGGTTATACTGCATTGATACATAAAAGTAGTTAAATGCTATTATTAATAGCAAGTAGAATGCCGCATAAAACCAGCTTGTTGTTGAGAACATATTGAAAAAGCCATACCAGAATGGGCTATCGGCCTGTGTTAATGTGCTAAAGAACAAATCTCCTATTGTGCCGGGTATGCTAATTAATGCCGAAGCAAAAATAACAGGCATAACACCGCTCATGTTAACTTTAATTGGGAAATATGTGTTTTGTCCGCCCATCATTTTTCTTCCTACTACGCGTTTTGCATATTGGATAGGTATACGGCGTTCTGCAGAATTTAATATAACAATTAGTACTAATATTGCAAGTGCCATAATTGCTATTAAAGGAAGATAGAAGAAGTACTGAGCTTGTCCGTCTAATGCAAGGGCAATGGAGTTTTGTACAAGTGAAAATACACTTGAAAGGCGGCTAACAATACCGGCAAAAATTAATATAGATATACCGTTGCCAATACCGTTCATGTCTATTTGTTCGCCAAGCCACTGAATAAGAAGTGAACCGGCTGCAAAAGCCAATATAATTACAACTGCAGCAAATACGCCTGAAAAACCACTAGTGTAAATAAGCATATTTTGCCCACGCAATAAAAAGTAATAACCTATTGCTAATGCTAATGCCATACCGGCACCAACATAACGTGTAATTTTTGCTATTTTACGCCTACCCACTTCGCCTTCTTTGCTAAGGCGCTCTAAAGCAGGCAGCGCAACCGTTAATAACTGCATTATGATAGATGCATTAATATACGGTGTTACGCTTAAAGCAAAAATTGTTGCCTGTGAAAACGAGCCACCTGTTAGCATGTCAAAATAGCCAAGCAAGCTACCGCTTTCACCCACAAGCATTTTTAAACCATCGCCGGAAATGAAGGGTACCGGTACTGCTGTACCAATGCGAAAAACTAAAATTACCATAAGTGTAAAAATAATTTTTTTACGCAATTCTTCAATTTTCCATGCATTTGCAAATGTTTTGAACACTCTACTTCACCTCGGCCTTTCCTCCGGCCTTCTCTATAGCCTCTTTTGCAGAGGCGGAGAATGCGGCAGCCTGTACATTAATAGCTTTTGTAAGTTTGCCGTTTCCGAGTACTTTAATGCCGTCAAGCTCTTTTTTGATAACGCCTTTTTCTTTTAACGCTGCAGCGTCAACTGTAGAGCCTGCTTCAAATTTTTCTAAATCGCTAAGTTTAATTATAGCATAGTGTGTTGCGAAAATATTGTTGAATCCTCGTTTTGGTAAACGGCGTTGTAAAGGCATTTGTCCGCCTTCAAAACCGGCTTTTTTAGCGCCTGAACGGGCTTTTTGTCCTTTATGTCCGTAACCTGCTGTTTTGCCGTTACCGCTTGCCGCGCCGCGACCTTTACGTTTTGCGGCTTTATTTGAGCCCTTTGCCGGGCTTAATTCATGAAGCATCATTGTGCATTGCACCTCCTTGCTTTTATGCTTTAACTACCGTAACCATATGTGATATTACATTAACCTTGCCTTTTGTTGCGGCATTATCAGGTTGAATTGTCTCATCACCCATGCGGCTTAAACCAAGGCTTTTTGCCGTGGCAATTTGTTTAACACTACGGCCTATTAAACTTTTTACAAGTTTAATTTTTAAACCGTTTGCAACTGCTTTTTTTGCAGGTGCTTTTTTAGCAGGTGCGGCTTTTTCTGCTTTTGGAGCGGCCGCTTTTTTCTCTGCTACTTTTTTAGTGCTTGTAGCTTTTTCTGCTTTTGGAGCGGCTGCTTTTTTAGCAGGTGCCGCTTTTTCTGCTTTTGGTGCTGCTGCTTTTTTTGCAGGTGCTTTTTTTACTGCTGCTTCACCAGTTGCTTTTTTAGCTGCCGGTTTTTTAGCACTTGCTGTTTTGGCGGCAGTTTTTTTAGCCGGCGCTTTTTTCTCTACTACTTCGCCTTCAGCTGCTTTTTTTACTTTATCTTCAGCCATTTTTCACTGCCTCCTTAACCTAAAATTTCTTTCACGGTTTTACCGCGTTTTTCAGCAACTTGCTGTGCACTTTGCAAACCTGTTAAGCCGTTAATTGTGGCTGTAACAACGTTGCAAGGGTTGTTTGTGCGTTGGCATTTTGTACGTATGTCTTTAATGCCTGCGCACTCCAGCACTGCGCGAACCGCGCCGCCGGCTATAACTCCTGTACCTTCCGGTGCCGGGCGAAGTAAAACTCTGCCTGCACCAAAACGTCCAACTGTTTCGTGTGGTATTGTAGTACCTTTCATGCTAATTTTGCATAGGTTTTGCTTTGCTGCTTCTAAACCTTTGCGTATTGCTTCCGGTACTTCTGATGCTTTACCGAGACCAAAACCAACTATGCCGTCGCCGTTGCCGACAACAACTAGGGCGGAAAATTTCATTACACGGCCACCCTTAACTGTTTTGGATACACGGTTAATGGCAACAACTTTTTCTT
>CAYJDK010000161.1:3109-4795 GCA_964368905.1 uncultured Bacteroides sp. | reverse complement strand
TTGCCGTTAAAAAAATAGTGGGTGTTTCTATGCATTTTGAGCGCATTGTTTTAAGCACTGAAAAACCGTCTTGCTTTGGCATCATAATATCAAGGATTATTACATCATAATCAGTGTTTATTATATAATCAAGAGCCGTTTGCCCGTCAAAACAACTATCAACGGCATAGCCTTCTGATGTTAATTTTTTTGTGATGATTTTATTCATGTCTTTTTCATCTTCTGCAAGTAAAATTCTCATAAGAAATCCTCATTGTTTAGTTTTTGCTTGTATTATATCATAGTTTTATTAAAGTTTGATTAAAAACAACAATCATCTCACAAAAAACTGTGAGATGATTGCAAAAGCTTAATTTAAATAATGTGCTAAAATATCATTTTTTGCAAGCTAATCAACCCCTAGGGCGATTACCACCCGGTTGATTATTCGGTTGCATCATTCCTCCACCTTGGGTACTTGTGTTAGTTGATATTTCGTTACCGTTTTCATCGGTTATGCTGCCTCCGGAAATACTGTATGTTCCACTTACATCAAGCTCGCCATCGCCTCCGGAATAAATAGCGTCTACATCAACAACAATATCCCCGCCCTCTATAATCAAATCTCCGTTTGAGTCTATACCGTCGCCTTGGCATTTTAAAAATATATTGCCGCCTGTAATTTTAATAAAACCGGTGTCACTGTTTGCGTTTATAGCATCGTCTAAAACTGTAACATTTATATCTCCGCCGTTAATGGTAACTGTTTCGCCCTCAATGCCTTCATAGCCGTTTTGTACCAAAATTTCTGCATCATTTATAACTAAATCAGTGTCGGCATGAAGTGCATCATCACCTGAAAAAATATCAAAATATCCACTGTTTATTGTAAGCACTCCGTTAGCGTGAACGGTATCTTCATATGAGTTAAGCAAAAACTCACCGCCATTTACTGTAATATTTGTACCTTTTAGAGAGCGCATACTGTCTTCAAGCAAATCTGTTGCGGAAATTGTGTTTCCGGAACCTTCGCCTCTTGTAATTTCGTTTAGTACTTCTAAAAATCCGCCACCCGTTGTAATATCAAAATTGCCACCATCTATTTGCAAAGTTTGCTCTGCCACAATTCCGTCATGAAATGCATTTATTACAAAATTTCCGCTTGTTATAATTAAGCTGCCTTTTTCTGCATCCTCATCATTAGATGTTCTAATACCGTCTCTACCTGATGTAATGTTTATGTTTGCATTATCAATTGCAAGCAAGTCTTTACCTTCTATACCATGTTCTATTGCACTTACAGTTATGGTTGCATTTTCAATTATTAGGTCATCACGGCTGTTGATGCCGTCCATGTACAATGTAGTTACGTTTAAGCTTCCGTCACCTGTTATAAGGGTGTCTGCCTGTGAATGTACAGCACCTGATGGGAATTCTTCGTCGGTAGTTATTATTTCACCTTGCGTTACGGTGTTTTCACCTTCAAGCATAACAACAACGTCTTGCGCCTCTATAATATTTATAGGTGTATCTGTTTCGCTTGTAATGTGTGCACCATTTAACACAAGGTAAACTGTGCCATCGTCAATATCTTTATTTACATTAACTGTAATGTTTGAATAGTCACCTGTAAATTCATACGTTCCACTTTCTGTTATTAAGTTTTCGTTGTCGCTTATCATTTCAGGCGATGTGCTAATTTCATCT
>CAYJDK010000161.1:1031-3099 GCA_964368905.1 uncultured Bacteroides sp. | reverse complement strand
CAACAGTATTACTGTTTGTATCGGCCGTCTGACCGTTACCGTTTGATAATGCCTCGCTTAAACTTTCGCCGCTTATTACAGCATTATTAATTTGACTGCACCCACTGAAGATGAATACAAAAAGAGATAATGTTATTAATAAAATACTTTTCATGCAATGCTCCTTTTTCTATCATTATTTTAATATATAAAAGTTTTCTTAGATTAAACTCTGTTTTATCTTACAAAACACAAAACAGGCAGTGCCACAAAATATCATAACTGCTCCACCTATCATTAGTAAGCTTTGGTATATAGAGGCTGTCCCTGCAATATCAAAGATACCCCTTAGTAGCGAGCTTAAAATAAGTGCCGTAACACCCGTATGATAAAGATGTGATGACCAAAAATAATCTGCGCTTTTTTTCTCAAAAGCATATAGCAACAACCCTGCTAATACACCTAAAACAAGAGGGAATACAAAAAGAAATGTCATGTAAGGTGAACTTACCCCATGGGAGAACAGAGAATAAATATATGAAACAAGCATGCAAAACAGCGTTATAAAACAATAAGGTTTTACCCATGTTTTAATATAAAAGGACTGTATATTTTTTTTATTTTCCAATATAGACAATATCACTCACACTCCTTTCTTTAAAATCTCTACCGTTTGTTGTTGGGTTGTTAACTACTTCGCCCATAAATACCATTGTTGCAGAGCCGCCACCGTCTAAATTATATGCAACTTCGCAATCATATTCAGAAAGTACAAGTGCCATTTCATATAACGATAACCCCTCGCTTATATCAGTTCTGCCGTCTGCAACCATAAAGATATAATGGTTAGGCTCTATCATAGCTATTGCAGTTCGAGGGTTGCTTTCATCTTCACGGTCAACTTCACTTTCTTCATTAACTATAACTTCACCGCCTGAAATAAGCCCCGGACCAAAAGAAAAAATTTGAACTGCACCAAGTTCTACAAGTTCCTGTGCAAGAACATCACTTTCGTTTATTATCTGCATATTACCATCTTGAAACACGACTAAATCTTCGTTTCCACCGGATGTTTGTATATCACGGTAAAGATACCCATTGCGCATTACATAACCGTAGTCTCTAAAGCCGTAGTAATCGCCGTTAATTGCAATAATTGCGCCGTTTTCCTCTGCAATTTCAGAGGTTTTTTCTTTTACATTTGTACCAAAAGAGTTTTCGGCAAGCCCCGCCATAAGCTGAGAGCTGTCGCTAACAATTATTTCTGCAATATATATATCGGTATTATATTCTCTTATCGTGCTTATAGTAATTTGTGTGTTATCATCTATATAAGATGTTTCTGTAATAATTGGTTCGGTAATAGCAGTTTCACTTTCGATTAAACTGCTTTCAGAGCCATCGCCGTTATTACTTTGTTTGTCATCAACTTCGATTTCAAGTTTAACATCGTAATCAGAGTCGTTTTGCTCGGTGTGCTGTGCTATATATGCATTATCTAAAACAATAACATTATGAGAAACAACAAATCTGTTAAGTAATGTAAAGCAAACATATCCAATAAAGAATAAGACAGCACAAGACTTCCATATTTTTGATATTTGTCTTTTGTTCAGCATCTTTACAAAAATCCAGTTTTTCTGTATAGAATAGCTAAAGAAAAACAAAGATATATCAACAATAATTTTTGATGTTATAGAGTTTTCAAGTAGCATATTAAGCCCTGTTGTGCCAATTGCACTTGCACCCATTATAAAGAAAAAGAGGACAAAGTATTTTATTATGCTAATAGTAGTATTGCCGTGTAACCTAAAAACAGACTTTTTATTTATAATATAATTGACAAGGCCTGATAGTAAACGTGCAAAAATTGTTGCTATAATTATGTTTTCTAATGAATATAATGATAAAACAAAAGAAATAGTAGCGAATAAAACAATATCTGTTAAAAACCCTGCAAAAGAGCTTGCAATAAATTTTATTGGCCGTTGATATATTAAAAAAGAATCGCGTAAAGGGCGAAAATGTGATTGCTCATTGTTATCAAAGTATATTGTTTCAATTTTTACAGTGTGAATTTCAGTTTGTT
>CAYJDK010000161.1:0-1021 GCA_964368905.1 uncultured Bacteroides sp. | reverse complement strand
ACCGCTTCTTCTAAAAAATTATACTCATATTCATATCGCGAACCGTTTGTCTGCAAAGCTGTTTCTATAAGATTTAATGGTATTCCACGCAGGCCGGTTTGAGTATCTTTACACACAACGCCGGTAGATGATTTAAAAACTAAAGAAGTTATTTTGTTACCAAAGTAGCTTTTAAATGGCACGTTTTTTGTGCTAAAATCACGCATGCCAAGTATAAGCGAGTTAGTGCCACTTTCTAACACTTCAGCAATTTTAATAATATCAGTTACTTTGTGCTGTCCATCAGCATCTGCCGTTATAACACCATATTTTAAACCTAAATTTTCGCGGGCAAACTTAATTCCACTTTTTAAAGCTGCACCTTTTCCTTTATTTTTTTTGTGCCTTATAATAAAACATCCAAGCTTTTTGGCTTGTGTAAACGCAAATTCGCTAGAAGCATCACTACCGTCATCTACAACAACTATACTGCTAAACCCATTTTCTTTTAGTTCTGCAAGCATGGATGTGAATTTACTTGTTGGCTGGTATGTGGGAATAATAATAGTTATATTATACATTGAAATCTCCTGTTTGTGATGCAGTGTTTTAAAAACACTGCTAAAAAATTAACAAACTAGTGTTTGTTAATACTATGCCTTTTGCTAGTTTTGGCATAATATAATTTTTATATGTGGTTGTTTATTTGAAAAACAAAGTTTTTTATTCTTTAGAATTTGCATTAATATTGTTATATACTAATATATAGTTAAAATAATTTATGCTAATACCTTTTATAATTTGTTTGTATTATTTTAGTTTACTTATTGTATTCTACATATACATTATATTTACTTAACCTTAAACTTACTTAAAATATAAAATTAATTTATTAAAAATCTTTACCTTGTGTAATTGAATGTAATTCTTTGTCTTTTTCGGGTTCGCTTAAACTATTTATAAAGTTTATACCGTAAATTTTGTGCATAAAAAGAGCCCTAAATCGCTAAACAAAAAATAGTTTGTTTAGAAATTTAGGGCA
>CAYJDK010000160.1:0-4810 GCA_964368905.1 uncultured Bacteroides sp. | reverse complement strand
ACATATTTTATTGTCAGCACTTGCTAATTCTGTTAACTCTTTGCCAAACACTGTTGAAAACGAATCTTCTTGTGTAAAATCAGGGTCAGACAAAGCATTAACATCAAACGCAGAAACACCGTGAAATTCCCCCGGATTTTCCTCTGCAGGAGTAAAACCTTTACCTTTTTTTGTAACAATATGTAAAAAAAGCGGGGCGCTTTGGTCATCATGATACGCTTTTAATAGTGTACATAGCTCAACTACATTGTGCCCATCAATAGGTCCAACATAATGAAACCCCATATCTTCAAACATTGTTGAATGATAAAGTTTCCTTCGAATATTCTTTTTTACTTTTTGAAGCCAAACTCTAACAGGTTTACCAATTAGCGGTAAATTGTCTAAAAAACTTTGAGTTATACGTTTTAGCTTAAAGTATTTAGGGCTTGTGCGCAAATGAGTTAGATATTGCGCTACCGAACCTACATTCTTTGATATAGACATTTTATTATCGTTTAAAACAACAATTAAATTACTCAATGCCCTAACATTATTCATGCCCTCGTATACCATGCCACCTGTAAACGCACCGTCACCCACAACTGCAATTACTTTATTATCGTCTTTTAATATTTTTTTTGCATTTGCCATGCCAATAGACGCCGAAATTGCAGTGTTTCCATGCCCGGAAATAAAGGCGTCATGCTCGCTTTCTTTAGGCGAAGGAAAACCTGAAATCCCTTTAAACTGTCGCAATTTATCAAACTTTTCTTTTCTACCGGTTAAAATTTTGTGCGTATAACATTGGTGCCCAACGTCCCATACTATTTTATCTAAAGGTGTGTCAAAAACATAGTGCATTGCAACGGTAAGCTCTATCGTTCCAAGGTTAGACGAAAGGTGCCCGCCAGTCTTTGATACATTTTCAATTAAAAAAGTTCTAATTTCTTCACACAAAATTGTTAGCTGTTTTTTGTCTAACTTTTTAACATCTTGCGTTGAATTAATATTTTCCAAAAACATATTTATTAATGGCCAACCGCTACCGGGATTAAAATTGCTATTAAAATACCAAGCAAAGCACCCGATAAAACTTCAAGCGGCGTATGCCCCACCTTTTCCTTTAATTTTTTCATGTTGTTTAAAATTTCATTTTCTTCATCGTCCAGCCAATCGTCTAAAATTTTATTAAGTACTTTTGCCTGTTTTCCTGTTTCGTGCCTAACGCCCATTGCGTCATACATAACAACACTTGCAAGTATAAATGCTATTGCAAAAAGCGGAGAACTTACTCCCTCACTCCTTGAAGTTGCCATAAACGCTGCGCATACAAATGCAGAATGTGCGCTTGGCATTCCTCCTGCACCGTACATGCGCTCTATTTCAAATTTACCTACAAGTATATAATTAATAATTGTTTTTGCAACCTGCGCCGCAAACCAAGAAATAATTGCAACCGTAAGTATATAATTACCAAAAATAAAATTTTGCCACTGCATACCAAATACTCCTATTTTTCACGTATTAAAAGTCTATTTGCAAATTCTATTAAAAATTCTGCTTTTAACTCAAAATTTGTTTTTAGCAAATTACAAGTATAATTTGTATATTCACTTGCCATGTATTTCTGCAATCCAAAAAGTTTAATAAATGTTGTTTTGTTACTCTTATCGTCAGACCCTATGGGTTTGCCTAAAACTTCTTCACTTGCAGTAACATCTAAAATATCGTCTACTATTTGAAAAACAAGACCAACGTTAAATGCAAATTTATTTATTGTATTTTTATGTTCTTGCAATACATTGCCTGCACAAATAACACCAAGTTCAGCCGCTGCATTTATTAACATGCCTGTTTTATTTTTGTGTATTTCCAAAAGCTCGTTTTCACTCGCAGGGCTATTTTCAAACTGCAAGTCAAGCTCTTGTCCATATATCATTCCGCGTGCACCTGCCGCACTGCTTAAAATTGAACATGCATTTGCATTTTGTTCCGGTTTACCGTTTGCAGTACTTAAAACCTCAAACGCCGCCGTTAAAAGTGCGTCTCCTGCAAGTAGCGCTGTGGCCTCTCCGTACTTTTTATGGCAAGATGGCTTACCTCTTCTGTAATCGTCGTCGTCCATGCATGGTAAATCATCATGAATAAGAGAATAACAATGTAGCATTTCAACAGCGCTTGCATACTGCGCTGCAAGTTCAATATCACCGTTAAGCATGTCACAAACAGCTATACAAAGTACTGCTCTAACGCGCTTTCCGCCTGCCATTAGGCTGTAATTAGCAGCTTTTGCAACTTTAGAATTTATATTGCAATTAAGCACTTTTACAACAGACTTTTCTAAGGCAGTTTCTGCTTTTTTTAAATAAAAATTATATTGCTCTTCATACGTCATAAAAGATTTTCCTTTTCAAGTTTAGAGCTAATTTCTTCTATCTTTATTTGTGCTTTTTCAAGTGTGCTGTTACAAAACACTATTAAATCTGCTGCTTTCGCATATAGCTTTAAACTTTCATCAAGAGTTACATCCGGCGAAGACATTTTTTCAAATATATCATCCAATTGAGCCGATGCAGTTTCATAAGTTAATTTTTCTTTTTGCAATGCTATGCCTCGCCTTCTGTTTTTATTATTTTACAATATATTTTACCTTTGTGCAAATTCACGGTTATATCATCGTTAACACTTACCTGCTTTGCATTTTTTATAACTGCTTTGTCTTTTTTTACAATGCTATACCCACGCGCTAAAACGCTATATGGGTTAAGCGATTCTCCAAGCGAAGCATAGTGCTTTATGCCTTTTTTAGATTCTTGCATTTTTTGGTTAACTGTTTTTTTAATTAATACTTTTAAGTCGTTTATGTTTTGCGCCTGCTGCGTTGGATATTGTAAAAAATGTTTTAACACTGTGTTATCTTGCTGTGTTTTAAATTTATTAACACATGCATCAACATTACTTAAAGCATATAATTTAATGTTTTCAAACAAAATATTTAACTGCTCAATTTCACTTTGCATGTTTGGCATAACTATTTCTGCAGCTGCACTCGGCGTTGGTGCACGCATATCTGCAACATAATCTAATATGCAAAAATCAATTTCGTGGCCTATTGCACTTACAATTGGCGTTTTGCATTTAAATGCCGCCATTGCTATTTGCTCGTTATTAAACACCCATAAATCTTCTTTACTGCCACCGCCTCTGGCAATTATAATAACATCGCATTTTTTTATACTGTCAAGTTTTTTTATCGCATTTACTATTTCACTTGCGGCGCTCTCTCCTTGCACATTGGTAGAACAAAGCAAAAAGTTTGCATTTGGGTTTCTTCTTTTAGTTACGTTTAAAATATCTTGCAGTGCGGCGCCTGTTTTTGATGTTATAAGCCCTACATTGCTCGGAAATTCCGGTAATTGCTTTTTATGCTCTTCATCAAAAAGGCCTTGCTTTTCAAGCTTAGTTTTCAATTTATCAAAAGCCGCTTGTATTGCTCCTGCGCCGTGTAAAAACATGCTGTCTGCATTTATTTGAAAAGAGCCTTGTTGTTCGTACAATGTAATTTGCCCTCTAATAATTACACTTAAACCGTTTGCGGGCTCAAAATTTATTCTGCTTGCATATGTGCGAAACATTACACATTTAACACTGCAAACCTCGTCTTTTATTGTAAAGTAATAGTGGCCTGTTTTAATGTGGTGTGTAAAATTTGATATTTCACCGCTTATTGCAATATCGGTTAAAACAGCATCATTTTCAAGCAACGTTTTAACGTATGCATTTAGCGCAGATACGCTTATTACATCTGCCACATTTTCACCTCACATTAATATTTTTATTCTAATAGCTTTTTTGCCGCATAAACAGCAGCACCTATAGCATTATCGCTTGAATATTTACTTTGTACAAAATAAACATCTTCAATTTCATTTTGAACATAACTTTTAATTACGCCACTGCTCATAACGCCACCAACACATAAAACCGGTATATTATTATATATTTTTTTTGCGTTTTTAACTATTTCACACACGGTTTTAGCAACATGCAAAAGACAATATTTTGCTACATAATCTTTGTTAAAATTATTATCTATTAATTTGCTGCATTTATTCTCAAGGCCTGAAAAACTACATTCAAAGTTTTTTACACTTACTTTAATGTCTAAATTTTCATCACAATGTTGCGCTATATCGCTCATTTGCGCCCCTGCGGGGAAGCTAAACCCCAGTTTTACGCCAATTCTATCAATTGCCTGCCCTGCGTACAAATCAGTTGTACCGCCTAATTTAGTTATACTATCAAAGCCCTCACAAAGTAAAATTTCCGTGGTTCCTCCGGAAATATGAAAAACCAACTTTTTATTAGTATACATACCCTCAACACCGCTTGCATAAGCGGCGGCTGTTATATGGCATTGTTGGTGGCTTAATTCAACTAAAGGTATTTGGCTACCTGCACAAAGTGCCGTTGCAGCATTTACACCGGCCAAAAAACAAGGCATATAAGAGCCTTCTTGCATTCGCGGTTTACTTGAAACTCCAACAGCACTTATAATTTCATTGTTTAAAAATTCTCTCATGCTCTGCATCATTTTAGGCAGTGCAACAGTATGATGAAACAAAGCATCGCTTTGCCTTAAGCCTAAAGCACCCTTTTTTACAGGTAAAAAAATTTTTTTGTCATATACAACACTTTGTGTTTTTGTGCAAAACACCGCCAACGATGTAGCATAATTGCTTGTATCTATTCCAATGGCAAACATTTACAATTCACCGTTTAAGTTTTCGGTATCGCTTTGTTTATTTTCATTTAAATCTTTTGCAAT
>CAYJDK010000159.1:690-4881 GCA_964368905.1 uncultured Bacteroides sp. | reverse complement strand
CCTAAACATTATTTCCCACGGCAAAAAGTTAAACCACTCTGCAAAAACTTTCACGCCGGTAACACCCATACGCAGCCCCCATGTTAATGAAAGTACAGCAAAATAAAGGTGTATCCTGTGTTTTTTAAAAATATAAAACATAAAAATATGTGTCATTGCAATTGCAAAAAACAGCCCTATTATAACGCCTGTAATGCCATATTCCTTTGCATATATAGCATTTAATTTTTCTTGCTCACCTATTAAAATGTGCGAGGCAACTCCATTATCTCTATGCACAAAGTTGTTACTTTGGCGCACAATTTCTATAATTTTGTCTTTCGGCATTATGGTAAATTTCAAATATTCATAACCGGGCTCTGATGTATTTTCATCTGTGGAAACAGTTCCAATTTCGCCCATAAGTTCACCATTAATATAAATGCGCTCAGCAAAATCAAAGCTTGTACCCATTATTGTATATGGTTTGTTGTCAGGCATTACAAGTGTTATTTTAGAAGTGTTCACAGGCGACTCTTTGGGTAAGCCCACCTGCACTTTATTGCTGTTTTGCTCAAATTCTATGGGCGTTAAAAGCTCACCTTGTATATATTGTTCTTTCCCACTTGTTGCCACAATTCCGTTTTCAAAATCAAACTGCGTCAAATCCCATATACCGTTTTGTGATACTATAACTTCGTTTTCCTTTGTGTTTATACGGTATTCTAACTTAGTAAACCAAAGCAAAAAACAAAGTAGTACAGCGCCTACAATAATTAAAAGCACCATTATATTTGTCTTATTATTGCTATTCTTTTTCATCTTCATCATTAATTATAGCTCCTATATTTTTTAGGAAAAGTGCCTAGTTCAAGAAAAAAGTGCAGATGCCTGTTTTTATATTAAATATGGCTGATATAAATTGGCAGTTGAGTACGCCCTGCCATAAAATAAATTATTTATATTTTTGCAAACCTCAATTTCACATTCAACGCAAAGTAGAAATTTCTTCGGCAGTTCTCTGCCAATGACGTGTGTATTAATTAACATTTTTTGGCATATAACAAAAATTTTACAGACGTTTTTTGTGAAGACGACTTTTGGGTAGCTCCAAATTAATAGGCGCCGGCAAACAAATAAGAAACACCCACAAACAAAAAATAGTTTAATACACTTACTGTACTAAACTAAAAATTATATAGTAATTTTATGGGCTAATTTTGCTGCAAATCTCAAGTCGAGGTTTATTTTCTTAACTTCATTATAATGTATAATGCCATTCAAATCGGGTAAATTTTTTTAATATAATAAATTATGCTTAATTATGCAAATTTATTTTATCAAAAAATCGTTTTTTTGTCAAATAAAACAACATTTCGCAAACATATTATACCATTAATAATTTTGGGCACTTTTTACAAACCATGGTAAGCCTACCATGTCGTCACAAACTACGCTTAAGTTTGCGACGACTTCTTCATAAGCAATAAACTACTCCACTTAAATATTGAACTTAAGTTTGTAAAAATAATGATATGTTAAACTCAGAACAAAACGAGCATTTTGTTTATACTCACGCAAAATGCCAAAAGGTGCTTACAATCAATTTTATTGACTAAAAAACAATAACAAAATAAAAATAGCCTACATTAGTTTTTAATATTTACCATATCTAACCCGGATTTAACAAGGCCCAAAAATAATGGGTGGGCTTTATTTGGCCTGCTTTTAAATTCCGGATGATATTGAACAGCTATAAAAAAGTTGTTTTGCGTTAATTCAACACATTCTACAAGAGTTCCGTCGGGCGATACGCCGCTCAATTGCATACCATGTTGTAAAAATACATCTCTGTACTTATTATTAAATTCAAACCTATGTCTATGGCGTTCTTTTATTAGTTCTTTATTGTAAAGTTTGTTTAAAAGGCTACCGCTTTGTGTTACGCAGTCAAAAGAACCAAGGCGCATAGTTGCACCTTTTTGTGTTATGTTCTTTTGGCTTTCCATAATATGTACAACATCATTTTTGCAGTTTTCATCAAATTCAAGCGAGTTTGCATCTTTTATATTACAAACATTTCTTGCAAATTCTATGCTTGCAATTTGCATTCCAAGGCAAATACCCAAAAAAGGTATATTGTTTTCTCTTGCGTATTTACATGCAAGTATTTTACCTTCTATTCCCCTGCTTCCAAAGCCTCCGGGTATAAGTATTGCGTTTACGCTTTCAAATAATTTTTCAACAGACGACTCTTTAATAAGTTCACTGTCTACCCATTTAATGTTAACATTCGTCTCATAATAACACCCTGCATGGTTTAACGCCTCTACAACAGAAAGGTATGCGTCGTGCAACGATATATACTTGCCCACAAGTGCAACTGTTATTTGCCCCTTTGCATTTTTTTGCTTTTCAATAATTTTTCGCCAATGTGTTAAATCACATTCATCTGCATTTAAATTAAGCTCTCTGCATACAACGCTGTCAAGCCCTCTTTCGTGTAGCATAATAGGTGCTGCATATAAATTATCAAGTGTAGAGTTTTCTATAACACAGTCCGGTTTTACATTACAAAACATAGCTATTTTTTCAAGTATTGTTTTATTAATAGGCTCGTCTGCCCTTGCAATAATTATGTTAGGGTTAATGCCTATACTGCGAAGCTCTTTAACCGAATGCTGTGTAGGCTTAGATTTATGCTCGTTACTTCCCTTTAAATAAGGCACAAGTGTAACATGAATAAAAAGGCAGTTCGACAGCCCTTTCTCTATAGAAATTTGGCGTATAGCCTCTAAAAAAGGTTGACATTCAATATCGCCTATTGTTCCGCCTATTTCTGTAATTAAAACATCAGCTTTACTATGGTTTGCACCCTCGTAAATAAACTTTTTTATCTCGTCTGTTATATGTGGAATAACCTGTACCGTTTGCCCAAGATATGCGCCTGTTCTCTCTTTACTAAGCACGGCATCGTACACCTTGCCCGATGTTAAATTTGAATGCTTTGAAAGGCTTTCATCAATAAATCTCTCGTAGTGTCCAAGGTCAAGGTCAGTTTCGGCGCCATCGTCAGTTACAAAAACTTCGCCATGTTGAAGCGGACTCATTGTTCCCGGGTCCACATTCATATATGGGTCTAACTTTTGCGCAGACACGCTTATATTGCGCTGCTTTAAAAGCCTGCCCAAACTTGCCGCGGTAATGCCCTTTCCAAGTCCGGATACAACCCCTCCTGTTACAAAAACAAACTTTGTCATTTATGCTCACCTTTCAACATTTAATTTTCATACATTTTAAGTATATTTTCTGATACTTCCCTCTTTGATTTCCTCATATCCATTGCTTTTTTCTCAATATGTTTATGTGCCTGTTCTTCGCTCATACTTAAATGCGAAATTAGCACAACTTTTGCTCTGCTTACTATTCTAACATCTTCCAATTTTTTTGTAAGTTTTGTTGCCTTTTTATTTAATGTTTTCATCCTATAATAAACAGCTTTTGAAAGTTTAAGTGACGAGTATAACATGTTTCTGTTAATAGGTTTAGATACCGTGATGATTCCGTGTCGCTCTAGTTTTTCGCTAGTATAATCGTATAAATCGCTTTTAACAAAAAACACAACTTGGCTTATATCATTTTTAATTAATTCAAACGCTAAATCTTCACCCGATTCATTATGCACAGGGCTATTTATTATATACAAATCAAAATTTTGCTGCAATATTTTTCTCCTAGCCTCGCCACAAGTGTTAGCAAAAGTAATTTTTTTAAAAGCTAATGTTTTTAATATTTTTATTATAGGTTCACTGTTTTTATCTGTGTAAGAAACAATTAAAGCGCTTTCCAAAAAACTACCACCAATCTATTATAATTTATCAAAATAAGTATTTATATAATATATTTCTTTGTCGGGTTCTTTATCAAAATCTTCAAATTCCGCTTTTTTAATGTCAATATATTTTAAAAGTAAATGCTCGTTTAAGTGTTTTTTTACAAATTCGCTTTTTTGTGCAAACTCTATTGCCTCTTTTAAATTCATTGGTAACACGTTTAACTTGCTTTTTTCTTCTTCAGAAAGCAAAAATAAATTTTTATCAATCGGCGGCATTATTTCAAGGCTATTTTTAATACCATATATGCCTGCATTTATTATAAGGGCAAATGCTAAATATGGGTTTAGTGCACTGTCTGCGCTACGAAGCTCCATGC
>CAYJDK010000159.1:249-680 GCA_964368905.1 uncultured Bacteroides sp. | reverse complement strand
TTTGTTTCATTATTTGCAATAGGAATTCTAATTAACTGCGAGCGATTTTGCTTTGACCAAGAAATGTATTTAGGCGCTTCAAACTTGCCAAATCTTTCATAAGAATTATTATTAGTATTTAAAAACAATGTTATTTCTTTAATTTTATCCATTATTCCTGCAATAAAATACTTTGCAAATTTATAATTTTCACTGTTTTCATCGCTAAATAAATTAACATTGTTTTTATAAAGCGACATATTAATATGCAAACCATTACCGCTTTTATTTTGTATTGGCTTTGGCATAAATGAAGCAAATAGCCCATTTCTTGTTGCAGCCGATTTTACAACAGATTTAAATGTCATCAAATTATCCGCACTTGTCAAGGCATCACTGAATTTAAAATCAACTTCGTTTTGCCCGGGTCCTTGCTCGTGGTGTGAGCGCTC
>CAYJDK010000159.1:0-239 GCA_964368905.1 uncultured Bacteroides sp. | reverse complement strand
TTCATCAAGTAAAAGGCAAATTTCTCGTCTTATATTCTCGCCTTTATCCATTGGCGAAACATCAAAATATCCACCTTCATCCAATGTTTCAAGCGTTGGTTTTTCATCATCATTAGTTTTAAATAGGTAAAATTCACATTCTGTGCCTATTTTACAATCAAAGCCCAATTGTTTTAAATTGTTAACAGCACTTTTTAATATATGCCTTGAATCGCTCTCATAAGGAGTTTTATCAGGGT
>CAYJDK010000158.1:2995-4890 GCA_964368905.1 uncultured Bacteroides sp. | reverse complement strand
AATCTGCAATACTTGCATATGGTATGGACACAGAAGAAACAATGGTTAACGCATGGAAAGGCGCTTACCGTATGTTCTGGGAAGCAAATTACGTTGTTGATTTTGTTACACCTGAGCTAGTGCAAAACGGTTATGCAGACGACTATAAAATGATACTTGCGCCATATATGCTTTGCTTAGACGAAAAAACAATAAACGCACTTGCAAAGTATGTTGAAAACGGCGGAAAACTTGTTGGCCAGCCAAGAATGGGCTACCAAGACGAGCGCGGCTGGACTAATAAACAATTCCCAACAGGTAAACTTGCAGATGTTTTTGGTGTAAATGTGCTTGATATAACCGCAAGGGTAACACCAGAGGTTACATATAACGGCAAAAACTATGCCGGAGAATGGCACAAAGAAAACTTATTAGTAAAAGATGCAAAAATAATTGCAAGATTTTTTGACGATAAGCCTGCTATTACTGTTAACGAATATGGAAAAGGCAAAGGTATTTATTGTGCTACACAAGGCGATATTGCTTATTTAAACGGCTCTCATTTACTGTCAGACGTTTTAAAAGACATATTGCAAAAAGACAATATCTTACCTAGGGTAAGCGTTGAATATTCAAATAAAATGAACAATGAAATAGATGGCCACATATTAAATGGAACTAAATATGATATGTTTATTGTAACAGTTTACAGTAAAAAAGGCAGAAAACCATTGTTTATTAACGGCAAAAAGCACATTACCGCAACACTTAGAACAGGCAATGTTAAAAGCGTTGTAAGCGCAGTTAACGGAGAGAGTATTGATTTTGTTTGCGAAAACGGAGTAACTACTATTGATTATGATATTTCCGAAGGCGAAAATGTTGCATTCTTACTTGAAAAATAAATACAGTAATAATTTTTATAAAATGCTTTAGTTAAAAAATGTGGCAGAACTGCCGCTTATAGAAAAAGATGTACTGGCACATTTTTGGCTAATTTTAAACAGAACTATAATTAATAGCGGGGTGGCACTATGCTTTCAGATTATTTAAACGAAAACACTATAAAAGTAAAACAAAATGCAAACAGTAGAGACGAAGCAATTACAATTGCAGGACAAATACTTGTAGACAATAATAAAACAGACCCGGAATATATAAATGAAATGATAAATGCAGTAAACGAACTTGGGCCATATATGGTTATATCAAAAGGCATAGCTTTAGCACACGCAAAACCCAGTACCCTTGTTAAAGGAAATGCAGTTAGTCTAATAACACTTAAAACACCTGTGCCTTTTAACAATGAAAAAAACGACCCTGTATCGGTTATAATAGCTTTTGGTGCAACAGAGCATAGCCAGCACCTTTCTGTTATGAAAGAAGTTGCAATGCTTCTTACAAAAAAAGATTTTTTAACATTTATGATTAACGCAAGCAGCATTGATGAGATAGTTGAATATATTAATGCATAATTAATAAATAGTGTAACGTACTTTTATTAGAGAGGGGATATTTGAGTTGGAGTTAAACAGCAAAATTAGCAATTTATTAATTATGCTGTGTGATAACGGCGGCGAGCTCTCTTGTGAAAAAATAATGAAAAACATGAATTTTACACGCCGTACGCTATATTATAACTTAGAAAAACTTAACTATTTACTTGCAAAAAATGGTTTTCAAAAAGCTGTTTACACTAATGATGTTGTAAAATTAAACATAACAAATATTAAAGATATTACAAATGTTTTATATAATGAAAAAACGGCTCAATACATTTTTTCAAAGCAAGAACGTGCTTTTTTAACAATTATAGCTTTTTGGGTTTTAAAAAACGGTATTACAATTGAATATATAACTACCTTATTTGATATTAGCCGCAATACTGCCCGCAATGAAATTGATTATATTAAAAA
>CAYJDK010000158.1:1647-2985 GCA_964368905.1 uncultured Bacteroides sp. | reverse complement strand
ATATGGTGGTAAACCTCCCTACTCCAATTGGTCGTTCTCACACACTTTACCAAGTGCAAAATATATGATTTTTAATGCACTAAAACAAAAAAATAACATAAAACAAGATAATTTTGATGATTTTGTTTTTGAAATACAAAATATAATAACAAAAGAAAGCGCTCATAATTTTGGAAAGTATAATTATAATTCAATAAACGAACTTGCAATTTATTTGTTACTATTATCTGCAAGGAACAATACCAAATTAAAGCAAAGTAATTTAATTGTAAGCGAGCAGTTTGAAGAATATAATTGTGCAAAAAATATTATATCTGAATTAAATAATATTGGTGTTGATATTTCATCAAATGAATGTGCTTATTTAACTGCTGTTATTTTAAGTTTGAGTTTATATGATATAAATAATAAAAACAGTTTTGATTATTTAAACATAGAAAAAATAACTTTTGATATAATAAATGAATTTGAAAAAAATTCTTGTTTAAATATACCAAATAAGCGGGAATTTTGCTTGCAACTTATGCTACAAGTAAGGCCATTTTATTACAGAAGTATTTATGGTATAAAAACAAAAACTGTTATAACTCAAGACATTAATACCATTTATAAAAAGCTTTTTGAACACACAAAAAATGCAATTGAAAGTGTACAAAAAACTAACAATATTACTTTTATTAAAGAGGCAACAGATCATTTATGTGTTTACATTGCAAATTATTTACACAGCAGCACTAACTCAAACAAAAACACAAAAGGAAATGTTTTAATAGTTTGTGCGTGTGGTATAGGTGTTTCATTGCTTTTAAAAAAGCAAGTTATAGATATTATTGGAGAAAACTATACTTTTACCATTAAAGATTACAGCCAGCTTGTTAAAAGCGACGTGCAAAATTACGACATAATAGTATCGTCTTTAAAGCTTAACTATACATCAGAAAATATTTTTAGTGTTAACCCTATTATTACAGATTTTCAAAAAAGTTTAATAATGAAGTTTGAAAGAACGCGCCCAAAACAAGTTATTGATGAAAGAAAAACAGAGCATTTAATACGAATTATTTCACAGTATGCCAAAATTGAAGACCCAATAGGCCTTGAAATAATGATTAGGCGTTTTTTTGAAACAAAGTATAACGAAACAAATAAACGAAGCCTAAGTGATGTTTTTAATATAGACATGATACAAATTATTGAAGAACCCACAAATTTTGAGCAGGCTGTTAATTTATCTTGCCTTCCACTTGAAAAGCTAGAAATTGTTGATTTAACATATAAAAAATCAATTTTACATATTTTAAATTCTCTTGGCCTTTATGCAGAGTTTACACCGGGCGT
>CAYJDK010000158.1:0-1598 GCA_964368905.1 uncultured Bacteroides sp. | reverse complement strand
ATAAACGCAATATTTACATTTTGTGCTTATGATAACGAATCGCATATACTTATGCTAAAACAGTTAATGAACAGTTTAACTCAAAGTCATGTTCAAAACATGCTAAGAAACATTGGCAATGTTGATAAAAAACAATTATTTGAAACAATTATTTCAAATAATGATGATTATACAAAATAATTTATTATGCCATATGTTAAAAATTCATATTTCATATACGAAAGCAAGTTACACTTTATCACTTAAATTTTTATAATATTGTAATTACTCACCTTTTAATAATAACTATTATGTTTTGTAATTGCAGAATGGAGTTTTTTATGAAATATACCGGAGAGGCCGTTTCCAAAGGCTTTGCTGTAGGCAATGTTTACGTATATAACCCCAATTGTCCCGAGGTATCGCAAGATTGTATTACAGATGATGCTATTGAAAATGAAATAGCATATTATATTGAAATGCGTGAGAAAGTAAAAGAAGAATTAGATGAAATAAAACATAATTTAGAACTAAAACAAAATAGTAACAGTAAAATTATAGACGCACAAATAGCAATGTTGTTTGACAGTGTTATGGAATCTGAAATAACACAAAATATTAAATCAAAAAAATTAAACGGCGCTTTAGCACTACATACAGTTTATACAAAATACATAAACATTTTAAGCAAAAGCAAAGATACAATTATTAAAGAACGTGCGGCCGACATACGTGATATTTTAAGAAGATTTTTATGTGTTTGGTTTAATGTTGAAAGTACAGACTTAAGTGCAATAAAAAAACCTGTTATTATAGTTGCGCATGACCTATTGCCGTCTGACACGGCTAACCTTAACACAAATAACGTACTTGCTATTTTAACAGAAATCGGTCAGTCTACATCTCACAGTGCTATTATAGCAAAAAGCTATGGTATACCGGCAATTTTAGGCGTTAACAACATTTCAAAAGAGCTTGCAAATAATAGCATTGTTTATGTAAATGCCGTTTTGGGAGAAATTATTAAAAACCCAACACAAGAAGAAATTGATTTGTTTGAAACCGAAAAAAATGAATTTTTAGAGCAAAAGGAAATTACAAAAAAATATATAGATAAAAAATCTATAACAGCCGACGGTAAACATATTTCAGTAAATTTAAACATAGGTTCTGAATATATAAACAAAAAAAATGATATTAAAAACATTGACGGCGTAGGTTTGTTTAGAAGTGAATTTTTATACATGTTTAATTCTCGACTGCCGAGCGAAGAAGAACAATTTAATGCATATAAACAAACCCTACAAGCTTTTGACGAAGGGTCTGTTGTACTTCGCACACTTGACATAGGCGGAGATAAAACATTGCCTTACATGGCATTAGATAAAGAGCTTAACCCATTTTTAGGTAAACGTGCATTGCGCCTTTGTTTTGATAAAGAAGATATTTTTAAAACACAATTGCGTGCAGCGCTAAGAGCATCTGCTTATGGGCGTTTAAGTATAATGCTACCAATGGTTGGTTGTATGGAAGACATTATAAAAGCAAAACAAATAATTGAGACTTGTAAAAAAGAGCTTAGCGAGCAAGGGCATGAATATAATAATAACATTGAAATA
>CAYJDK010000157.1:0-4905 GCA_964368905.1 uncultured Bacteroides sp. | reverse complement strand
GCAAACTCTTTACAAGGTCTTCAGACTGGCTTTCAGTTCCAACAATAGGTGATACCTCTGTGTGGATATCTGCTCTCATCATATGAATAGATGGTGCACTTGCGCAAAGCCTAACGCCGTATCGCCCTCCTTGATTAACAATTTCAGGTTCTGCTAAAACTAATTCTTCCATTGTTGGCATTACTATGCCGTAACCTGTTGCTTCCATTTGTTCAAGCGCATTGCGCATTTTTTCATACTGTACTTTTGCTTTTGCCATTTCCATTACACAAGGCATTAATGTTGCTTCGTCTGTTACACAAAGGCCTGTAACATCGCTAAGTACTTTATAAAACATTTCGGCAAGCAGTGTTATCTCTACCATAACGCAACCAGTTCCAAGATCTGCTTTTATTAATTTGCTTTGATTTATATATTCGCTATTAATATTAACACCACAATTAACAAGGTCTTTCATGCTGTCACAACCCAAAGCAAGTTGCATTGCAGCATTGTATAAAGATTGTTGAAGCCAATTCCCCTGCTCTAGCAAGGTTATCCATCGCGGCATATCAAAAGCTATTTCTCTTATTGGAAACTCAAACAAAACAGCTTTTAATATTTCTTGTATGTCCTCTTGTGTCATGTCAACACAATTAACCGGTAAAACAGTGTGCCCGTATTGTTCCTCCATTTGCATTGCAAGAGACAATGCGTGAGGACTTTGTGGCGATACACAATTTAACAAAATAACAAACGGCTTTTCTATTTCGTCCATTTCGGCAATAACTCTTGCTTCTGCCTCTTCATAAGCCAATCTTGGTAAATCGCTAATGCTCCCATCTGAGGTTAACACTATTCCAATGCTTGAGTGCTCTCTTATAACTTTACGAGTGCCTGTTTCAGCGGCAACGTCAAAAGGCACTTCACCTTCAAACCATGGGCTCTTAACCATTCTTGGTCTATCATTCTCAACGTGCCCCATTGCTCCTTGAACCATATACCCCACACAATCTATAAGTCGTGTTCTAAATGTTACATTATCATCTATGTTAATGGTAACTGCTTTTTCCGGTACAAATTTTGGTTCTGTTGTCATTATGGTACGCCCTGCCGCAGATTGCGGCATCTCATCACGTGCCCTTTGGGCAAATGCATCGTTTTGAATTTCAGGTAAAACCATAAGTTCCATGAATTTTTTTATAAATGTACTTTTACCCGTTCTTACCGGGCCCACAACGCCAATATAAATATCTCCACCTGTGCGCTGTGCAATATCTGAGTAAATACGATTATATTGCATTTTACACCCTCCTTACTGTAAGCCTGACGGCACAAGTAAACACATACGTTGTTCTACTTCGTCGCCTTGTAAATTATTTGCAAGCGCTATTGAGCCCGGTGATACCGCATATCTTCTGGCTATATCAAACAGTGGTTCTCCCGTTTGTGCATAATAAATGCGCAATGCTATGTTATCGTTTTGCTTTTCAAGTTTTTCTGTACAACTAATTTGTTCAAGTATTGTATGTGCACACCTTTTGCTAATAATTCCACTAACACGCAATATTACAGCAGCACTTGCCGTTTCTCCCATTTTTTTAGCATTAACGCTAACAACACCTGCCTTTGCACAAAGCAAAAGTTCTTCTCTGTTTGCGTCATACGCATAAGGTAAAACATATTCACAAGCTTTGTCGTAACAGTCTATTTCTCCTAAAGCATTGCGGCAAAACATGTGTACAACAACACGGCCACGCACAGATGTTGAGCAAGTATCTTGTATAAGTTCAGGTTGTGTTGGCGTTGCAAAAACTTCTAGTATTTCAATATCTGTGTCTGGTAGGTTTCCTTCTGTAACGGCTTCTGTCTCTACTGAAAATTCATCAAGTTTTTCTTCTGTAAATACTGTGTTAAAGTTTAATTGTGTATCATATTCAGTTGAAAACGCATCGCAAACGGCTTGTGTTTCAACGGTATTATATGCTTTAATGTGCAATATAGTTGTTACCACAAGAGAAACACTTCCATTTTCTTTTGTTAAAAGTGTACATCCGCAAGGTTCTGCAAACGCTATGCTTTCACAATTGTCATTTTCGGTTTCAATCTCCATAACATCATTAAAGGTAAGCGTTTTTTTCATGTGATGCAACCCATCACTTCTGTATAAAATATCCGCTTCAATGCTACCTTTAAGCACAGCCTTTCCTGAAATTATTTTTGTTTCATTAACTGTGGCATTGCATTTAATATCCAAAACTGCCTCTATTTGATTTTCAAAGTCTATTACGTCTTCGCTTGTTATAACTTTTTCTTGCACCGCAAGTGTTCGCATGCCTTTTAATGTAGTAAGTTTCTGCTCCACACCGCCTTCGGAAAGCTCTGTAATTATGTTACCCGCCAGTTGTGCATGAGCGCAAACATTAAGCGCATATGCCCCACGTATGTCTATGCGTCTTTGGTTAATTGCACGGCAATTTACATATTCCATATCTCCGCTCACGGCAATATCCGGTGCAAAAAATTCTCCTGCCGGTAAATCAATTTGTTTTGCAAACGGTAGTTTTTGCTCTGTTTGGCAAAGTGCGTCATCACCGTCTGACTGATAAAATACCGTTAGCCTTAGGTATCCGTCCACCGTAAGGCGTGCTTGTGTCATTTGCTTTTGCAGTACAACCGGATAAACAAAGCATTTAACTATTTTAAATACTTGCGGCAGATAATCTGGTATAAGAATTTCCGTTTCTATCGGTAACTCTATTTTTGTGTCACACACGGAGGCTGCCGCCCACACCGTATCGTTATGCATCTTAATATCCATATAATGCGTGCCCCTTTCGCTGTTCTACCATATTTGTATGCGGCTGTCCTAAAATGTATGACGAGCAATTAAATTTATATTATTTTGGCCCGGCATATTAATTTAGTTGTGCCTATTGAAATAGTATTATTAATACTTTAAATTTATGCTATTATTTTATAAAAATAAAAAAACCGCCAAAATTTAATGGCGGCTTACATTAATTAAAATTGCATAAAACAACAGTTTGAGCGTTGCAACAAACTGCAACGCTCTTATAATAAGTTAATTCATTTCTTAGTCGTACGTTTTTTCATTATTCCACTCGGCTTAAATCCCGGTGTTAGTACTTGCTCTAGAGTTCTTACTTCTTTTGTACGTGGGTTAACATAAGTTTTTGGTGCTCTTTGTCTCATCTCAAAACGTCCAAATCCGCTTAATGTAACCTTTTCACCTGAAGATAACTTATCTACTATGCTATCAAGTGTGGTACAAATTATTGCGTCAACTTCTGAAGCAGGCAACTGCGTTTCTTTTACAACGTGTGTAATTAATTCAGATTTTGTCATTTTGCTTCCTCCTTTGAAAGCTGGGGTTAAAAAAACGGCGTCCTGTTGTATATATTTTACAATATTTACATATTTTTTTCAAGGTGTTTTTGATAAAATAGCCAAATATCGTAATATGTTCCAAAATTTCATGAAAATTTTATATTTGTTGCCAAAAATTAAAAAAATTAAGTTTTTTATAATTTTCAGTTTATAAAATTAAGTGATATAATGCGCTGTTTTTTTAGTAGTGTTAAAAATTGACACTTTTGTGCAAATTAAGCAAAAAACACTGACTCTATGTTGTAATTTAGCAAAAAATACAAATTTTTACAGTTATTTAAAAAATTACCACCAATTTTACAATTTCCATTGTATAAAAAGGTGGTATCTAACTTATCTGTTAATGCTTTTATTATGTTGTTTCACTTTCAATATTTCTATCTTCTTTGCCAACATCACTGCTATTTTCTTGTAAATTATCCTCATTATTTTCGTTTAAAATTGCATCATTTGTTACATTGCTCTCTGCTTGGCTATCATTTGTTGTGTTGTTGTTTGCTTGCTCGCTTGTTTCAGCCGGTGCATTCTTATTTTCTACATAAAAATATTTTTCCATGTTTTCAACAAAATATTCTAGCTCTATTTTTTCAAAATAGTCACCGTTTTCATCATACTCATACGTATTACAATTTGCTTCAATTTTTATTATATCTATATATTCACTGCCTTCTATCTTTATAGGTATATTTATAATATAAGCAAAGCTATAAGTAGACTTTACAATAGTTGCATATCCTTTTAATCCGTTATCAAAAACAATCACATCTTCAATTGTAACCATATCGTCATACAATGTAACACTAGGGTCCTGTTGAATATACGAAAAAACATCTTCATACCTTGTTTCTTCAGAAACCATAAAATTTATACCTAAATTATAGTCATTATCTTGGTTAGGAACTGTGTAGTTAGCTGTAAAATAATCATCATATTTAGCAAACACATAATCTGTTTTATTATAGTAATATATTGCAAATTCATTATAATCCAATGTTTTACACGCAATGCCGTCTTCACCTGTATAATAATACTGAGTTGCGCCCTCGTCTTCCGGTGCTTGTGTATAGTTTTGGTTAGTATTAAGCCACTCCGGTTTATTTAATTCAATAACATTTGCACTTGCATAGTAGCTAGAAATTTGTGCAATCGTAGTTTCATCGTTTATAATTGGGCCTACATTGTATTCAAATATAGGGTTGTATTCATATTCCGACGTATTAAGCATTTGAAATATTAAAGAAGGTACTGTATAAATAATAATAGCTATACTAATTATAACAGCACAGCCAATGTTTCTTCTTTTTTTCTTTATATCCTTATCATTTGTTGCATAATTTTTATTATACAAACTATTTGATTGTATATTATTAGAACTAATTGAGTTTTGATTTTGTTTATAATAAGCGTTCTCTGTATAAGTTGTGTTTATTGAATTATTTGCCATGTCTTTGTTAAATTTATCAGTTTTATTTATGTCTGAATAATCTACTAAATTAGCATAATGGCTCTCCTGAA
>CAYJDK010000156.1:0-5037 GCA_964368905.1 uncultured Bacteroides sp. | reverse complement strand
TATGGCGTGGGCAACACAGTGCCCACATGCCAATTTATATTATACTCATGCTTCGTATAATATAAATAACACGCAGTGTTATTTATTGGCATACTTCGGCGGTTGTGCCGCAAGGTACGAGCCGAAAGCCATAAAATAAAATATTTATGTTAGCGAAGCTAATATAAATAATCTACGCTATGCTTCGATTATTTATCGTTTTATTTAAAGCAATTGTTCTCGCCACTTACGTGGCAACCGAACAAGTTTGCAATTTATATTAGCCTACGGCTAATATAAATAATCTCCACTGCGTTACTATTATTTATCCATCGCGGGGCGATTTTATGGCGTGGGCAACATAGTGCCCACATGCCAATTTATATTATGTTCGTCCCTCGCATAATATAAATTAAAGCCACAGTAACAAATATTTTCTATTTGTTGCTGTGGCTTTTATTATATAATAACTCATTTTTTCTTTTGCATTTTAAATACTATTCACTGTTTTCAGCCTCTTGTTCATTTTCTTTTTCTTCTGCCATGTCTGTATTCTGCAATGTATCTTTCAATTCATCGACTTGTTCAATATTTTCTTCATTATTTATTGCCGTTTGCGCAGTTGTATCAGGGTTTTCAACAATAAACTCGCTATCTTGTTCGGGGTTATTCAATGGTTCTAAATCATCTTCCGATGCTTCAAATTCAATTTCGTTTGCACCAAAATTATCACGCATAAATTGCAATGTTTCTTCGTTTAATTCAAAACGTGTTTTGTCCTGGCTCCATGTTCCCGGCAGCGCTTGCGCAATATAGGTTGGTTGTTGTTTATCAATAAACTCAAGTGTGCGTTCATATTCAAATATTTTATTTGCATTTATATTTGTTGCCATATTTTTACTGTTATCTTTAATTAACGTTGTTATAATATCGCTTAAATCACCATGCCCTGCCGCTAAAAAAGCCGAGTAACCCAAAGAGCGTATTTCATGTATATTATTGCTTTCTATTTCATTATTTGATAACAATTGCGTAAAAAGCAATGGTGTTAATGTGTATCTTTTACTTGTTACATTAACAAAACCCATTTCCTCTAGCACTGATTCTTGCACATAATTTGCAAGCAAAAGCGATATATTCCCGAAAATTTGAGCCTCTTGCCATAATAATTGCGGCGACGCAAAAATATAATCTTTAATATCAATGCCAAGTGTGCTGCTAAGTGCTTTTGCCCCTTGTGATGGCCCCGCGGCACTTACTGCATCTTTAAGCATTATACCACTGCCGTTTGAAAGCACAATAGTTTCCGGCGGCATAGACGTTACTGCTATTGTATTGTTTACTGCATCAAATTGTATTAGTGCATAACTTTGTGCCTGTGCCGCACCTGATTCTCCGCTCATTAATAATATGTTTTTTGTATCATCCGGTGTTGGGTTTGTAATTAGCACTCCACTTTGTTGTTGTGTAACTGTTTGTGGAACAACTGAATTTGCTTGCGCACCTTTTAATGTATAAACAACTAAATAAATTGGCACAAACAATGCCATAGTTGCAGCAAATGTTATCCAAAAAATTTTAGCTTTCGTCATTTTAACTGCCTCTCTTTCTGTGTATAGCCTTGCCTAATTTGTGGCATGCTATACCAAAAGGAGGTTTTTTTATGAAAAATATTAATGATAAGCTAACAAAAAACGGCCAAAACATGCCAAACTTTGTTCCGCCTGTAATTCCAACACCAACAGGTATACCAACACCAATGTTGTCAACCGCGCCGGAACATAAAAACAAAACAGGCTTAAACAACCCTATTGTGCGCTCTATAGTAGAGCAAGAGCCAAGCGCCACAGACCCAACGGGCAGTTACACCGGCCGCCCTATTAACAAAAACGAAACGCCGGTACAAGATGCGGACGATTTATAATTGCCCTACAATGTTACTAAATCTAATTTAAATTGTAAAAATCTCAAGGTTTTTTATTTTTATAAAACCCTTGAGATTTTATTTTTATCTATTTATATTATGCGAGGAACGGGCGTAATATAAATTGCAATCTTGTTCGGTTGCCACGTAAGTGGCGAGAACAATTGCTTTAAATAAAACGATAAATAATCCTGCGGATTATTTATATTAGCTTCGCTAACATAAATATTTTATTCTATGGCTTTCGGCTCGTGCCTTACGGCACAACCGCCAAAACATGCCAATAAATAACACTACGTGTTATTTATATTATATCTTTCCAAGAATCTTTTAACAAATTAACAGCATTAAAAATATCATCATATAAAAGCCCACCATAGCCCAATATAATTCCGTGCACATTTTCTATATTTTCTTCTTCAATATCGTCATTATAAAAATTTGACATACCCGTTAAATTAATATTATGTTTCTGTGCGGCCTTAATCATCGCTTGCTCAATTTCATTAGCAGCGTCACATTGAAGTTTTTTAGTGCTTATTACAAAATGCAATCCTGTATGGCTACCTTTAATTTCAACTTTATTGCCAAAACTTTGTTCAATACATTTTATTAAATAATCTCTTCTTTGTTTATATTGTGTTCTAATACGTGATAAATGGCGTGCAAAATAACCACCTTTTATAAACTTACTTAATGTTTGTTGCTCTATTCTGCTTACAGTGCAAGAGTAAAACCCAAACGTTTGCCTATATAACTGTAAAAGAGAAAACGGCAAAACCATATACGCAATACGTACCGCCGGCGCTATGCTTTTTGAAAAAGTACTTATATATATTACTTTTTCCTCATTGTCCAGCCCTTGTAATGCCGGCAAAGGCTTACCGTCAAACCTAAATTCGCTGTTATAGTCGTCTTCTATAATATACCTATCTTTTTTTTGAGCGGCCCAATTTAACATTGCTAACCTACGTGCTATTGGCATTGTAACACCTGTTGGAAACTGGTGACTTGGCGTTATATAGGCAAGTTTAGCAGAACAAGCACTTAAATATTTAACACTCATTCCATGTGCATCTACCGGTACATTTATTACACTTGCACCACTGTTTTTTAGTATTTTTGTTGCCCTGTAATAACCCGGATTTTCAACAGCAAATGCGCTTTTAGCAAACATAAGTGCAAGCAAGCTTAGTAAATATTCTATACCTGCGCCAACAATAATTTGCTGTGGCATACAGCTTGCACCCCTAAATTCTCTCAAATGCTTTGCAATTGCCGTGCGCAGCTCAATGTCACCTTGCCTATTACCATGGTTTAATATTAATGTGCTTTTTGCAAAAACTTCCTTTTGCAACCTACACCATGTTTTAAAAGGAAAAAGTGACGTATCAATTCCTGCCGTTCCAAAATTATACTTTTCATTTAAAACAATGTCATCTTCGTTATTTTGTGCGTTTATATTACTTTTGCTTTGCGCTTGCTTTTTTGCATTCTTAATTTCATTATTAAATTCATACGCATACTCAAAATTAACCACGGTATAACCGCTCCTTGCTTTTGGGTCTATATACCCCTCTGCAACAAGCATTTGGTAGGCTGTTCCAACTGTGTTAACACTAATATTTAAATTTTGGGCTAATGTTCGTTTGCCGGGTAATTTTTCCCCTGCTTTTAAAGTACCATTTCGTATATCGTTTGAAATTTTAACATATATTTGCCGATATAACGGAATTTTATTGTTTAATTCTAAAATTAAATTTTCCATGTTTACTCTTTTCTATTATTTATGCCAAAAACAACTGATACCATAATATTTTTCTAAATTGGGTATTTTAATGGGTTCAATTATCGTGTATTATATTATAAAACATATAATATTGTTCGTCAATATAATTTATGCATATTATGTTTTAAAAAGGGGGAAATAATTTTGAAATCTAAGACATTTAATATTAAAACAATAGTTATTACCGGCTTATTAAGCGCACTTGTTTTTATTTTTAGTTGGATGCAAATACCATTTGGAGATGTTGCGCGTATACATTTGGGCAATGTTTTTTGTGCTCTTAGTGGTTTGCTTTTTGGGCCAATAACAGGCGGTTTGGCGGCAGGGTTTGGCAGCATGCTTTTTGATTTTACTAACCCGGCTTATATAGCAGAAAGCTGGATAACGTTTATTACCAAGTTTTGTTTAGGCTTTGTTGCGGGTGCAATAGCGCACAGTGGCAAAAGAACATTTTTACTAAAAGACATTGCAGCTGCAATTGCCGGAAGTTTTACTTATGTATTTCTTTACTTAGCAAAATCTTTTATTATGATGTATTATATAGAAGGGCAAGCATTAGCTGCAATTAATGTACAGCTTATCACAAAAGGCATTACTTCATCTACTAATGCCATTTTGGCCGTTATTTTTTCTGTGCTACTTGCCGTAATGGTGCGCCCCGGCCTATTAAAGCATCTGTAATAAAGCTAGAATAGTGCAGTAATTTTATTTTTAAATTTGTAGTTGACAAATACTTAAAAATGTACTATTATATAAAATATAGTTTTAAACCGATGAAAAAGTGTAAGTAACTGTATAAAAGAATCTTAAAGAGAGTTATCGGCGGTGTGATGATAGCAGAGGACAGTACAGTGAATGGCCTTTTGAGGGGAAGATGAACGGTGTTTCACTTAGTAATCAACACGGGGACTTGACCCGTTATCAGGCAAGTATGTGCTGTTTGGCATGTAACAAAAGTGGGTGCCGGTTTAACCGGTATCAACCCGGGTGGTACCGCAGAGGTGTTTTTACAAACCTTTGTCCCAGGATTATTCCTGAGACAAAGGTTTTTTTATATGCAAAAACAAACTTTTCTTAGGAGAATAACAAAAACTTAGGTTTTTGTTTTAACGCGTGCATTTATTATTATTTTTTTGCACAAAACAATAAACAAGTATTGTAATTGAGAGGAGAATTTTTATGAGTACAAACAAAAACATACCTAATAGGGTTTATTTAACACAAGAGGAAATGCCAAAAAAATGGTTAAATTTACAGGCAGTTATGAAAAATAAGCCGGACCCATTAATTCATCCCGGCACACTGCAGCCATTAAAAGCTGAAGATTTATCTGCAATTTTTTGCA
>CAYJDK010000155.1:4144-5056 GCA_964368905.1 uncultured Bacteroides sp. | reverse complement strand
GAAGAAAATTCAGACGTTATGTCAATATCTTCTGAAATTCCTATGGACTGGAAACCTGAGCAAGCATTCTCTGGCTTACAAAATGCATTTGAAAAAGACCCAACAATCAACATGATTGTTACACCGTCTGACTTCTTGTTCCCAACAATACAAAGCGTATTAGAGCCTTTAGGCAAATGGACAACAAGAGACGATGAAAACCACATTACAATAATTGGTTTTGACGGCGACGATGGCTTTGCACAAATGATGGAAGATGGATACGTTGATGCAAGTGGCGTTAACAACACAAGATTCATGGCTGAGCAATCATTATACACAGCATTAGATATAGTAAGAGAAGGCAAATACCCTGAAGAAGTTAACATTCTTGACCCAGGCATTTATGCAACACCTTATAACTGGGATGAAGTTAAAGAAGACATCTGGGGTTACGTAGCACTTCAAGGATAATAAATAACGTTCCGCAATGTTGAAGTGCAATTTTTTAATTGCACTTCAACAATTTTGCTTAAAGGAGTAAATATGCAAAGCACAACACAAAACAACCCCGCAAAAAAAATAATTAGTGCGGTTTTTGAACCATTTAAAAAATACCCAATTATGGGTTTTTTAGTTATTTTATTTGTGTATTCAATCTTTTTTGTTCCTAGGTTTGCAACTGCTTATAATTTAAAAAATTTAATGTTGCAAACAAGTGATTTATTAGTTATATCTTTAGGTGTTACGTTTGCCGTGCTTAATGGTGGGTTAGATTTTTCTTCTTCATCAATATTAGCATGTTCCAGCGTTGTTGGTGCATATATAATGGCACTTTCACCAATTGCAGGAACTAATTTATCAATAATTGTTGCAATTATAGTTATGATATTAATAGGCTCTGTTGTAGGGGCTATAAATGGCCTTTCAATT
>CAYJDK010000155.1:0-4134 GCA_964368905.1 uncultured Bacteroides sp. | reverse complement strand
AAATGCCGTCCTTTATGGTTACATTGTCTATGCAACTTGTTGTTAGCGGTATTGCAATTTATTTTACAAGCACGGTAACATCACTTGCATCTATATCAGGCCTACCGGATGGATTTAACGCACTTGGCGGAGCTGATTACTTTTTTATACCTGTTGGTATAGCTGCAGTTATTTTCTTAATTACAGATTGGTTTTCAACAAAAACAATTTTGGGTAGAAACATTATTTATGTTGGTGCCAACCCAAGGGCATCAGAAGTTTCAGGAATAAAAGTTAAAAAAATAATTTTTATTTTGTTTTTATTAAGCGGAACATACGCCGGTTTTCAATCTATATTATTAACAGCACGTAATCAAGCAGGTATTTCAAGCTTGGGAGACAGGTTGTTTATAGATGTTATGGCCAGCATAATAATTGGTGGAACAAGCGTTTTTGGAGGTAAAGGTGGCCCGAAAAATACTTTACTTGGCGTTTTGTTTATAACTATTATTGGAAATGTAATGAATCTATATAGTATAGATTGGTACTTTATTACGTTAATTAAAGGTATTATTATAATAGTCGCTGCATTGTATGATATATATTCGGCTAAACGTAGTACTATAAAATTATCAAAAAGCACGTCAAAAAATTAGCTTAAAGAAGGAAGTTGATAAAAATGGCTAATAAATATATATTGGAAATGCGAGACATTAAAAAAAGCTTTTTAGGTACAGAGGTTTTACATGGTATTAACCTAAATATCCAAAAGGGTGAAATTCACGGTTTAGTAGGCGAAAATGGCGCAGGTAAATCTACTATGATGTCAATTATGGGCGGCGTTTATATTCGTGATCACGGTGAAATGTTTATTAATGGCGAACCATATAAACCTACAAAACCAAGTGACGCAACTAATGTTGGAATAGCTTTTATTCATCAAGAATTTAGCTTGTTTGAGCATTTAAGTGTTGCGCAAAATATGTTTATTGACGATTTTCCGATGAGTGGAGTTTCAATAAACACAAAAGAAATAGACAAGAAAACGCAAAAATATATTGATTTATTTGGTATTGATATTACACCAAAAACAAAAATAAGAGATTTACCAATGGGTATAAGACAAATTGTTGAAATATCTAAAGCTCTTGAGAAAAACCCAAAAATTATTATTTTTGATGAACCAACCACTTCGCTTTCTCCAAAAGAAAAAGACGAGTTGTTTGTTATAATGAATAATCTTAAAAATAGTGGTGTTTCAATAATATTTATCTCTCATATTTTAGAAGATATTTTAGATATGTGCGATAATGTATCTATTATAAGAGACGGAAACTCTATTGGTACTTTTGAGAAAAAAGATTTAACTAAACAAAAAATGATTTCAAACATGGTTGGACGTGAATTGAATCAAGTTTACCCAACAATTGAAAAATCAATTGGAGAGCAAGCATATGTAGTTGAAGATTTTATCAGAAAAGGCTCTGACGTACCCGTTAGTTTTGATATTAAAAAAGGTGAAATTGTTGGCCTTTTTGGATTAATGGGTGCAGGGCGAACTGAGCTATTGCGTTCATTATACGGGATAGACGAAAATGATGGTGGCAAAATTACAATTTTAGGAAATGATGCATACCCTCCAAACCCAAAAAAATGTATAGATGCGGGAATGGCGTATGTAACAGAAGACAGGCGCAATGAGGGGCTTATTATTACAAAAACAGTAAGTGAAAACTCTGTATTAGTTGTTCTTAACAGGTTCCTTAAAAAATTTAAAGTTGTTAATACAAAACTAGAAAAAGATACTTCTGAAAAAATAATTAAGCAGTTTTCAATTAAAGCTGCCAATCCATCAGTTCAGCCTGTTGGAAGTTTATCAGGTGGTAATCAACAAAAGGTTGTTATTGGCAAATGGATTGCATCAGAACCTAAAATATTGTTTTTAGATGAGCCAACAAGAGGTGTTGACGTTGGTGCAAAATACGAAATATATACGTATATATTGCAATTGGCAAAAGAAGGCTGTGCTGTTTTAGTTGTTTCTTCTGAAATGGAAGAAGTTATGGGCATTTGCGATAGAATTATGGTAATGAACAAAGATAAAATTGTTGCGAGTGTTCCAAAAGAACAGTATAACCAAGAAGTAATTATTAAATATTCACTGGAGGGAGACGCAGCTAACGATGCAAAAAACTAATAATAAAAGTTTTAACTCAAAAGTAATAGTAAATGCAATAACAGAATATGGGGTTTGGTTAATATTTGCATTGGTTATTATATACTTTAGTGTTTCAACTGATAATTTTCTTTCATGGTCTAATGCAAGAAACATACTGCAACAAGCTGCCCCTTTAGGCATTGCTGTTATTGGAATGGTATTTGTTTTATCAATAGCAAGTACAGATATTTCAATTGGCCAAGTAATGCACTTAACTGTAGTTGTAGTTGGTTATTTAATTATGGAATTTAAAGAAACAGGGTTTATGGAAAACCCAATGGCAATGGTAATTTTGTGGGTAGTAGGTATTGGTATTGGCGGTGTTTTTGGAGCAATAAACGGTTTTCTCATTGCAAAATTTAATATGATACCGTTTATTGTAACTTTGGCAACAATGAGCATTGCTCGTGGACTTGCGCTTATTATATCAGAGTCAAAAACATTTTATTTACAAGAACTTTCTCCTTTTGCAAAATTTACAATTGGAACGTTCCCCGGCATTGTTGCCATACAAATTGTGCTATTATTAATTTTTTCGTTTGTTTATTATAAAACACCATTTGGTAGGCATGTAGATGCTGTTGGTTGTGATGAAAAAGCAGCGAAAAACATTGGTTTAAAAACGGGTAAAGTTAAATTTTTTGCGCATTTAATTTGCGGCCTTACTGCAAGTTTAGCTGCGATGATGCTTGGTGGACAAACAGGTATGGCGTTCCCAAGTTTTGCAAACGGTAATGAATTTTTAGTTATCTCAGGTGCTATTTTGGGCGGTACCAGCCTTTACGGCGGTAGAGGAAACATGTTACCCGGCGCAATTGTTGGTATATTATTAGTACAAACAATTTTAAACGGATTAACAATGATTAGTGCCTCTCCTTATGTTTATACAATTGTAAGGGGCTTAATAATATTTGTGGCTGTTGTTATTGACAGTACGAAGTATAAAGGCGAATTAAGATAATTTGTAAGGGGATTATAATGGAAAAATTATTCCTTTCAATTGAAATAGGTGTGACAAAACAACAACTTGCCATTGCTAAAAGCAATGGCGAGTTGATTGAAGTGTATCAAGAAAAATTGATATTAAAAAAAGGCGCCGAAGATATACTTGAGTGGATTAAAGTTAACGTGCCGATTTTAATGAATAGAAAACAAGAATATAAGGATAATATAGTTGCTATAGGTGCAGGTTTTGGTGGGCCGATAGAAACAAAGCAAGGTAGAATAATTTCATCTATACAAGTAAAAGGGTGGGAGAATTTTAAACTTAAAAATTGGCTTGAAAAAGAGTTTTTATTGCCTGCTATTGTTATTAACGACACAGTTGCAGGCGGTTTTTCTGAGTTAATTTGTGGCAAAGGTAAAAATGCAAATAACATGTTTTACACTAATATAGGTAGCGGTATTGGCGGAGCATTATTTATTGATAGAAACTACTTTGATGGTTCCGGTAAAGGTGCTTGCTATTTAGGCCATACTTATGTGCCGGATTTTACTAATAATTCAAAGGGTTCTTATGCAAAAGTAGAAGAAATATGTTCAGGTTTTGGAATTGAAAAGAGACTAAGACAAAAAAATTACGTGCCTGTTGATTCTGAAATTTTTTCTCTTTGCGATGGGAAAATAGACACAATAACATGTTATATGCTTTCTAAAGCAGCATATAATAATGATAAGTTTGCGCTAGAAGAAATTGACCGCATTGCCCATTCGTACAGTATTGGGTTGTGCAATGCAATTACTATTACAGGTACAGAATTAATAATTATTGGCGGTGGAGTTGCTAAAATGGGCGATATTCTATTTTCAGCAATAAGAAAGTATGTTAATAAATATGAGTTTATTGCAAATGCCAACAATTATACAATTGAACAAAGCCAATTATTGGATGACGCTGTTATTTGTGGTGCGGCTTTAAGTGCTGCAAATGCATATAA
>CAYJDK010000154.1:1413-5074 GCA_964368905.1 uncultured Bacteroides sp. | reverse complement strand
CTATAATGGCATATCATGAAGAAGTTGTAACATTGCATGCAAAGATAAATGTTAGAAGAAGTGTTGAATTTAATGGTAAAATTCATACAGGAATTATAGAAACTACTGTTGGAAGAATTATTTTTAACCAACCAATACCACAAGATTTAGGGTTTGTTAAACGTAACGATGAAAATAGCGCTTATTTACTTGAAATAGGATTTTTAGTTAATAAGAAAAATCTTGGTACAATTATTGACAAATGCATTCAAGTTCACGGTGCTGAAATTACATCTGAAATGCTTGATAAAGTTAAGTCTCAAGGTTATAAATACTCCACAAAGAGCGCAATAACAGTTGCTGTTTCAGACGCAGTTATACCGCCACAGAAAAAAGAACTTTTAGCTGATGCAGAAGAAAAGATTTTAAATGTTACAGCGCAGTATAATAATGGTCTTATATCTAACGATGAAAGATATGAAAACATAATTAAAATTTGGAACAAAACTACAGAAGCTGTTGCAGATGCACTAACATCCAACCTTGATAGCCATAACCCAATTTATATGATGGCAGATTCAGGAGCTCGTGGTACGATGGCTCAAATTAGGCAACTTGCAGGTATGCGTGGCCTTATTGCAAATACTTCAGGGCGTACAATTGAAATACCTATTAGATCAAATTACCGCGAAGGACTAAACGTACTTGAATATTTTATAGCCGGTAAAGGTGCACGTAAAGGCCTTGCCGATACAGCGCTAAGAACTGCCGACTCAGGTTATTTAACACGTCGTCTTGTAGACGTTTCTCAAGATGTAATTATACGTGAAGAAGATTGCGGGGCAACACAAGGTATATTAGTTTCTGACATAAGAGAAGGCAAAGAAATAATTGAAAACTTTGGAGAACGTTTAGAAGGACGTTTTGCTGTTGATGATGTAAAAGACCCTAAAACAGGTGAAATATTAGTTAGCAAAGATAAAATGATGACACCTGAAGATGCTAAACTTATTATTGATAGCGGAATAACTAAACTTGAAATACGTAGTGTTCTTTGCTGCGATGCAAAACACGGAGCTTGTAGTAAATGCTACGGCGCTAACCTTGCTAACGGTAAACTTGTTGGTATGGGAGAAGCAGTTGGTATTATTGCAGCCCAATCTATTGGCGAGCCGGGCACACAGCTTACAATGCGTACATTCCACACAGGTGGTATAGCAAGTGCAGAAGATATTACTCAAGGTTTGCCACGTGTTGAAGAATTGTTTGAAGCAAGACGCCCTAAAAACCTTGCTATAATGACAGAAATTGCCGGTACTGCACATATAGACGACAGTAAGAAAAACCGCCATATTGTAGTAACAGGCTTTGATGAAAACGGAGCACCAACTGAAAAAAGCTACTTGATACCTTTTGGACAACGTATAAGAATTGCCGAAGGTGATGAGCTTGAACAAGGTGATATTATTACAGAAGGCTTTGCATATCCACAAGACATTTTAGCAATTAAAGGGCCTATTGCCGTGCAAAACTACTTGATAAGCGAAGTTCAAAAAGTTTACCGCTTACAGGGTGTTGATATTTGTGATAAGCACATTGAAGTTATAGTTTTGCAAATGATGAGAAAACTGCGTATAAATGATGCAGGTTCTACAAAATTAATACCTGGCTCTGTAATGGACAAATTTGAATTTAGGGCTGCAAACAGTGCGGCTAAAGAAGAACAAGGCGACAGTTTTGTACCTGCAAGTGCAGATTCAATGTTGCTTGGTATAACAAAAGCTTCACTAGCTACAGATTCATTCTTGTCTGCGGCATCGTTCCAAGAAACAACGCGCGTGCTTACAGACGCCGCAATTAAAGGTAAAGTAGACCCACTTATGGGCTTAAAAGAAAATGTTATTATAGGTAAATTAATACCGGCCGGCACAGGTATTCCAAAAGAAGAAGTTGAAGAACAATTATTTGAGGATCAAGAATCTCAAGATCAATTGTTTGGAATACAAGACGATTTTAATTTTAATACAGTTAATTAAAATTTATATTGATGAATTGGCACTTATTGTGAATTTAGGCTTAAACTAAATTTATAATAAAAAACTCTTAAAAAGGCAACTTAGCCTTTTTAAGAGTTTTTGTTTTAAAATTAATATATAAATAAGGGGAATATATAATGGGTATTTTTAGCGAGTGGTATACAAAAGAAGGACCCGGCGTATCCAAAAACGCTCCACAAAAAAAAGGTGTGGCAAGATTTTTTGAAATTTCATTTAGAGATTCAGGAATGATTTGGGGACTTAACGCATTAACTTTTTTATGTTTTGTGCCATTAATATTAAGCACAGTTTTTATTTTTGTATTTGCGCCGTATTTAATTTTAATACTTGCAGGCACTATATTATATTTGTTATCATCGTGTTTAGTTGGGCCTGCATTGTGTGGCTTAAACGCCGTAATTGTTTCACGCATTAGAGATATACCATGTTTTATGATGCATGAGTACAAAAAAGCATGGAAATCTAATTTAAAACAAAGTGTGCCCGCAGGCGTTTTAGTTTCTGCGCTTATGGGTATAGAAATATTTACAGCGTATAATTTGCTAAACACGCAAAGTGAATATGTTTTTGTTATGCTTGGTATAATTTTGCTAAGTATAGTGTTAATAATATCAACGTTTCACTTAACATTTTTGCAAATATTGTTTATAGATTTACCATTAACAAAAATGATGAAAAATGGACTATTAATGTCAATAGGATATTTAACGCGTACAATACCGGCTGCATTAGTAATTTTGGTTTTGTATGGGGCAATGGCAATGTTTTGGTTTATTTGGCCGGTATATATTATAACTGGGCTTGTAGGTTTTATATCTGTAATTGTAAATATGATAACTTGGCCTGCAATGGAAAAAGCTTTTAAAATAACTGAATTGCAAGAAAAAAATAAGATTGAAAGTGAAAAAGAAGATACAGGTAAATAAAGTTATAATTTAAAAATATGATTGCTACGCGGGTTTTGCGTAGCAATTTTTTGTAATGTTAAATTAACTGCAAATATTTAAGTGCACTAACCCACACAAATATAGTAATAATTGAGAATATAGAACTAATTACAAGTATTTGTCCTGCTAACTCATCATTGGCGTTAACACTTTTAGCCATTGGAAAAGACGAAACAGCAGTTGGGCTACCTGTTGCAGTAAATATAACAGCAAGCTCTACACCGCAAAAACCAACAAGCACACCAAGCGTTACACATATTAAAGGCATTACAATTAGCTTGCAAAAAACCGAAGATATTAGCTGTTTTGGATATTTTGATAAACTATTAAATTTAAAAGTTGCCCCAAGAGCAACTAATGAAATGGGTGAGGCCGTGTTTCCTATATCTGCAATGCCGGAAACTACAAATGTAGGTAATTCAATATTTAAAAATACAAAGGCAAACCCAATAATTGCAGATATAATGATAGGGTTTTTGAATATCTTTTTAATTATAGTTAAATAATTTTGTTTGCTTTGGGCAAAAATTTCAAGCGCAATAACTGATATAATATTTAAAAGTGGAACTGCAAAAGCTATTACTATTGAAAAAACAGGTAAATGCTCAGCGCCGTATAAAGAAAGTGCCATTGGTATGCCAAAAAGAACAAAGTTACTGCGAACAGATCCTTGAATTA
>CAYJDK010000154.1:0-1391 GCA_964368905.1 uncultured Bacteroides sp. | reverse complement strand
CCATTAAATAAAGACAATGCAATTAACTTTGCATTAAATTGTGTACTAAAATCGCTATTGTATATATTTAAAAACATTAAAAAGGGCAAAAGAACCTTATAGCATAATGTACTTAAACCATCTGCTATTTTTTCAGGCAAAATATTAAATTTATTTAATATAAAACCAAGTGCCATTAAAAAAAACAGCGGATAAACAACTTCAAACGCAATGTATAAATATTCCATTAATTTTAGCAATCCTTTCAAACTGCATAAATACATTATTTATGCTAAAACAGGCAGTTAAGTTATATTATAAAGTTATTTTTATAAAATAACAAGCTTTAATTTTTAAAATGTATTATTAAAAGGTAATTAACAATAAATATGCATAAATAGTACTTTTTTTGCATGAATAATCACGTTGGTTTTAATGTTATTTAAATTAATAAGCTAGTTATTTGTGCATATATGTAAAATTATAAGAATATTTATACAGTAGTTTATGCTTGTTTTAACAAAAAATACAGCAAAATTCACAAAATTGAATTTATGCATAAATAATCATTGACAATGTATAAATATACGTATATAATAATATTAAGATAAACCGAATAAATAACATATACGGTTAATTATAAGTTGCGGGCGTTTAAATAAAACTACTGCTTACTTATTAAAATATTATTTGTTTTAAGAGGAGATTATTATGAAAAAGTTAATTACAGTTTTGTTAATATCAATATTAATGTTAACATTTGCTGCTTGCTCATCGTCTGAGGAAAAAGTTACTATTGCTACAGTAGAAGACTTAGAAGGTAAAACCATAGGTGTTCAACTTGGCACAACAGGCGACATTTATGCAGCAGACATTGCAGATGCAACAATTGAACAATATGCTAAAGCAGCAGATGCAGTATTGGCGCTTAAATCAGGAAAACTAGACGCAGTAATTATTGATAATGAACCTGCAAAAGTTTTTGTTGAAACAAACCCTGAAATGGTAATTTTACCTGAAGAATTTGCCGTTGAAGACTACGCAATTTGCATAAGCAAAGAAAATTCTGAGCTAACCCAACAGTTTAATGAAGCAATTGCTGAAATTAAAGAGGAGGGAATACTGGACCAAATTTTAGACAAACATATTAATGGTGTTGAGGGTGCCACAGGTTACGTAACACCGGATGGGACAGAGTATCCTAACGGAACATTGACAATGGCAACAAATGCATTTTTCCCACCATATGAATATTATGAGGGCGACAACGTTGTTGGCATTGATGTAGAGTTTGCAACAGCGATATGTGATAAATTAGGTTATGAGCTTGTAATTGAAGATATGGAGTTTGATTCTATAATACCTGCAGTGCAAAGTGGAAAAGCAGATTTTGGCGCAGCCGGAATGACAGT
>CAYJDK010000153.1:0-5103 GCA_964368905.1 uncultured Bacteroides sp. | reverse complement strand
ATTGCTGCAATAAATGAGCAAGTATCAAGTGCAGACACAAGAATTGCCGTTTTTAAGAATGATATACAACATAATAATGATGCAATACAAAATTTACAAAATGAAATAAGCGAGCGATTTCGTGGAAAGCAAGACACAGAAAATGAAATATTATTGCACGAAAAAGAAATAGAACAATGTAAAATTAACATAGAAATGTTTAGCACTAAAGCACAAAAATTAAACGATGATTTGTTAAGTTTGCAAACAGAAAACACAAAGAGTGGCGAAAGACGCAGCATTGTAAGCGAAAAATTAACAGGAATGACAACAAAAATAACTGACTTGAAAGTTAGCAAGGCGTCTCTTTTAAGCAGCATTGAGGCTGCAAATACTCGCCTTGAAATTGTTAATGCAGATACCTTGCAAAGTGAAAAGAACTGTGAAATTTTGAAAACAGAAAAAAATGAAACAAGCGAACTTTTAGATATAACAGTAGATAAAATTACGAAACTGGAAAATATAAAAAACGGGCTTTGCATAAAGATGCAATCAAGAAAATCTGCACTTGAGATTGCAGACGAAACAGAGCAAAAGTTAAATAAAGACATTAGCTCAACTCAACAGCGCATACAAATGTTAAAAGATTTACAGCGCAGTATGGAGGGGTATCAGGGCAGTGTTAAAAAAGTTATGAAAGCCTCACAAGATAGGCGCCTAAAAGGTATTATTGGGCCTGTAGCAAGTATTTTATCTGTTAATGAAGGCTATGAAATTGCAATAGAAACAGCACTAGGGTTTGCTATGCAAAATATAATTGTGCAAAACGAAACTGCGGCAAAATCTGCTATGGCCATGTTAAAAAGCGAGCAGGCAGGCAGGGCTACCTTTTTACCTTTAGACACAGTGCGCCCAGGTTATTTTGATAAAAAATTACCTGAAAATGCTGCTTGCGCAAGCGATTTTGTTACGTATAACGAAAAATATGAAAATATTGTTTTAAACTTATTGGGGCGCATTATTATTGTAGAGGACATTAACGATGCATCTGTTGTTGCGCGCAATTTATCGTATAAAAACAGGGTAGTTACAAAAGACGGCCAAGTTATTAATGCGGGTGGCTCTTTTACAGGCGGAAGCGTTTCACGCACAAGCGGTATGTTCAGCCGTAAAAAAGAAATAGAAGAGCTTATTATGCATAAAAAACAACTTGATGAAAGCATTATAACAGCGCAAAAAAACACAGACGATGCAAAAAGGCAATGTGATGAATTGTCTGCCGAAATTGTTGCTATTGAAAGCGAAATTATAACGCTTAACGGTGATAAAATTCGCTGTGAGACAGAACATGCAAGAATAAACACCGCGTATTCTCAAGCTACAAACATGCAAGATTTGTTAAAAGAAGAAATGCAAACGCTTGAAAACCAGATAAATGACGAAACAATTAGTTTTGAAAATAGTGATAAACTTTTGTTTGAGCTTTTATCAGAAAGTGAAGTGCTAGAACAAGAAATTGCAAATATTTCTGACAATGATGACTCGTTTTTGCAAACGCGCACTCGCCTTGCAGACGAACTTTCTGCAGTTAAGCTTGATGAATTGAGCGTACAAAAAGATATTGAAAACCACGAGCACGCAATTAATGTATTAAGAGATAGAACCCAAAACGAAGATGAGCGTAACACACAGTTAAAGCAAAGCATATTAAATTTAACAAATAAAAATGAAGAGCATGAAAATAATATAAAAACAATTGAAGAAAATTCTGCAAAAAGCAAAGAAGAAATTGCAAAAGTGCGTGCAGAAATAGAAAAGTGCACAACAATGCGCCTAGAAAAAGAGGGCATGGAACGAGCGAAAAATCAACATGCAAAACAGCTTTTGCAAACAAGAGAAGACGTTACAAGAGAAATTGCGCGTTTATCTGAACAAAAAAATAATAAAGATGCCGAATATGAGCAAACGCTTGTTAAACTTTGGGATGAATATGAGCTTAGTTTGCAACAGGCTCAAACAATATGCATTGATTTTGAGTCTGTAACTGCTTTGCGTTCTGACGTTGCACAAGTAAGGGCTAAAATTAAAGCACTTGGGAATGTAAACGTTGGAGCAATAGAAGAATACGCCCAAATAAGCGAGCGCTATGAGTTTATGCGAGAGCAAATTAATGATGTTGAGCAAAGCAAATTGCAACTAATTGAATTAATAACAGGCTTAAGCGATGAAATGAGAACAATTTTTACAGAGAGCTTTGCGCAAATAAACTCTAACTTTGCAAAAATATTTGCAGAACTTTTTGGCGGAGGCAGTGCAAAATTATCTCTTGTAGACGGCGAAGATGTGCTTGAAAGCGGAATAAATATTGAAGTTGCGCCACCAGGTAAAATTATTAAAAATTTATCTGCCCTTTCAGGCGGAGAACAGGCACTTGTTGCAATTTCTATTTATTTTGCAATTCTTGCAGTTAATCCTGCACCTTTTTGTATTCTAGATGAAATAGAAGCAGCACTAGATGATGTTAACGTTACAAGATATGCAAGGTTTTTGCGTAGAATATCTTGTAACACACAGTTCATAGTTATTACACACAGGCGTGGTACAATGGAAGAGGCCGACGTTTTATACGGCGTTACAATGCAAGAAGACGGTGTTTCAAAACTACTTAAATTGCAAGTAGAAAACGTAGATGCTTCTCTTGTGTCTTAATATTCTTTACTTTTTGCCACAAAATAAATAATATAACATTATAAAAATTTTCAACTTAGAAAGGGAAATATATGGGCTTTTTTGAAAAACTTGGTGACAGCCTTAAAAAAACAAGAGAGAGTATTTTTGGCAGCCTTAGCGAGATGGTAAGAACGAGCGAAATAACAGACGAAATGTATGAAGAGCTTGAAGAACAACTGATTTTAGCCGATACAGGCGCAGACGTTGCTGTTCAATTGGTTGACGAGCTTTACACATACGTTAACGACAATAAATTAAAAACAGGCGAGCAAGCGCTTGATGCTTTAAAAGATATTGTTAAAAAACGTTTAAGTGTAGATACAGAAATGGATTTAAACGGTAATCCAACGGTTTTGTTAATAATAGGTGTTAATGGAGTTGGAAAAACAACTTCTATTGCAAAACTTGCAAATTACTACAAACAAAGCGGTAAAAGTGTTTTGCTTGCCGCAGGAGACACGTTCCGCGCAGCTGCAGCAGAGCAACTTACGGTTTGGGCTCAAAGGGTAAATGTTCCTATAATTTCTCACAGTGAGGGTTCAGACCCATCTGCAGTTATATTTGATGCAGTAAAATCTGCAACGTCAAAAAATATAGACATAGTAATTTGTGATACTGCGGGAAGGCTTCATACAAAGAAAAATTTAATGGATGAACTTTCAAAAATAAGCCGTGTAGTAAAAAAAGCAAATGAAAATGCACACACAGAAACATTGCTTGTGCTTGATGCAATAACAGGGCAAAATGCAATTAACCAAGCAGGTAATTTTATAGATGCGGCAGGCGCAACGGGCATAATTTTAACTAAGCTTGACGGTACAGCAAAAGGTGGTGCCGTTATAAGCGTTAAAGAAAAATTAGATTTGCCGGTGCGGTTTGTTGGTGTTGGAGAAAGCCTTGAAGATTTAATGGCGTTTGATGCAGATGCTTTTGTAGATGCATTGTTTTTTAATAATTTAAATGAAGGATAAGAAAAGAAATGGACTTTGTTGCAGCAACAAACAATGCTAAAAAAATGGAAGAAATTAAAAGAATATTAGAAAATTTAGGGCATACCGTAGTGTCTCAAAAACAGGCAGGAATTTTGCACGAGCCAGTAGAAGATGCACAGACTTTTGAGGGTAATGCAATTATAAAGGCTAAAGAAATTGCAATTATTGCGCAAAAGCCTGTTATTGCAGACGATAGCGGACTTTGCGTTGAGGCGCTTAACGGCGAGCCGGGTGTTTATTCTGCACGTTATTGCGGCAAACACGGTGACGATAATGCCAATAATGACAAACTACTTAAAAATATGCAAAATATAAAATTGGGTAACAGGCAAGCAAAATTTGTTAGTAGTATTTGCGTTTATTTTCCAAATAAAAATAAAGACGATGAATTTTTTACAGTTAGTGGAGAATGTTTAGGACAAATAGGGTTTGAATGTATTGGAGATAATGGATTTGGATACGACCCGCTTTTTATACCTGATTACGTAGGTATAAAAAAGCATGGTTTAGAAAAAGTTTTAAACAAAGAAAAGCGCACATATGCGCAATTATTGGCAGACGAAAAAGACGCAATAAGCCACCGTGGTGTTGCTATGCGTTTGATGCAAGAAAAACTAAAGCAAATAATTTAATACATAAAATAAATATGTTTTAAATTGCAAGTGAAAGGAAAATATATGTTAACAAGTAAACAAAGAGCAATATTGAGAAAAGAGGCAAACGGGCTTACACCTGTTTTTCAAGTTGGCAAAGAAGGAATAGATGATACATTGGTTCAAGGCGTTAGCGAGTGCCTTGAAGTTAGAGAACTTATAAAGTTAAAGGTATTAGAAACATGCCCGTATAACGCTAAAGAAGCTGCCAATATTTTAAGCGAAAAAACCAATAGCGACAGTGTGCAAATTATTGGCAGTAAGTTTGTGCTTTATAAGCAAAAAGCAAAAGAAAGCAAATATGCACAGTTGCTTTAAAAGGTGATTTTATGAATAAATTACTTTTGTTTGGCGGAACGTTTGACCCACCACATTTTGGTCATATAAAATTACTTGAAAGCAGTATAAACGAAATAAACCCACAAAAAGTTGTTATTATGCCAACAGGCATACCGCCGCATAAGTATGCAAATGCTGCTCATTACAAAATACGCATGGAAATGTGTAAATGTTTTTTACCTATGTTTGATAATATAACTATTGACGACGAAGAAATAAAACGCGGAGGTAAGAGTTATACTTTTGATACTTTGGAATATTTGAAAAAATGTTATAATAACACACAAATATACATTTCAATAGGTAGTGATATGCTGCTTATGTTTCATGAGTGGTTTAAGTATGAGCAAATTCTTGCAAATGCGTGCGTTGTGGTTCACTGCCGCAAAGACGAAGACATGCAGCCGGTT
>CAYJDK010000152.1:0-5157 GCA_964368905.1 uncultured Bacteroides sp. | reverse complement strand
GCTTTATCTTCAACATTAACATTAGCACCGCTTGCCTTTGCACTTTGTGCCGACATTAATCCTTTACCTGCAGGTTCTTTTATTGCATCTTCTATCATAGTGTCCCACTCGCCACAAGCAGCACAACGGCCAAGCCATCTACCGCTTACAGCACCGCAAGACGTGCAAACAAAAATTGTCTTTATTTTTTCTTTAGCCATAAAGTCCTCCGCAGTAATATTAGTAGTGGCTACCTTGCATTTTTAAATTAGCTTGTTTTAATAGTTGTGTTGCAACGCACAAACCGGCACCATAAGCATACATTTAATAACTATAATTAAATTGCTAATTAAAACATAACCATTACATTTTAAGTGCAACATCTTCTAATTCGTTTGCATTAATAACTTTATTAAATATTACACTCTTGTTTTTTAATTCACTTAAACTTTCAGGAACCGGATGCTTGCACTTATCTTCAAGTTTTATTAATGCTTCAAATGTGTCTTCGCTAACATTTTCGTCAAGTGCTTTTAATACATCATGTGGGAATTTATAAGGGCTTGCTGTAGATAAAACAACTGTTTTTTCTTTATTATTACAACTATTTAAATTATCTGCAACGTAAAAAGCAACGGCCGTATGCGTGTCCATAATATAACCTGTTTCTTTTGCATACTTATTTATGGTATAGGCTGTTTGCTCATCGTCTGCACTGCTTGCCTCAAATGTTTCTTTTATTTTTTGTAATACTTTTTCAGTAACTGTATAAGTTCCCTCTTTAGCTAAATTTTCCATAAATGTTTTTACTTCGCTCGTACTGCCTGTTATATGGTACAATAGCCTCTCTAAGTTTGACGACACTAAAATATCCATAGAAGGCGAAGATGTTTTATAAAACTCTCTTTTTGCATTATATATGCCTGTTGCAAAAAACTCTGTTAACACATCATTTTTATTAGAAGCACAAATTAATTTATTTATTGGCAAACCCATTTGTTTTGCATAATAGCCTGCTAAAATGTCTCCAAAATTGCCTGTTGGCACGCAAAAATTAATTTTTTCACCTTTCTCAATGTCGCCTTTTTGTACAAGCTTGCTATATGAATAATAGTAATAAACAATTTGCGGCAATAACCTGCCTAAATTAATAGAATTTGCACTTGATAAATGCTCGTTATTTTCTTTTAATGATTGTTCTAATTGTTTGTTTGCAAACGCACGCTTAACGCCTGTTTGGGCGTCATCAAAATTGCCATTAACCGCAAAAACGCTAACATTTTTTGCATCGTGTGTTACCATTTGTAACCGTTGCATTTCACTCGTTCCACTGTTAGGGTAAAAAACAGCTATTTTAATTTTATCAAGGTTTTGATACCCTGCCAATGCCGCTTTGCCGGTGTCTCCTGATGTAGCAACAAGTATTTTAGTTGTTCTGTCGTCGTTTAACAACTGTTTTGATTTAACCAAAAGCCTTGGCATTATTTGCAATGCATAATCTTTAAAAGCGCACGTAGGTCCATGCCATAATTCAAGAGAATATTTATTATTTAATACATGGCGCAAAAAACCCGCTTTTTTGTTAAAATTGTCATCACTGTACACTTCTTGTGTTTCTTTATCTAAAAAATGTTCGTCAAACTCTGTTAAATATAACTCTAATATTTTTTTTGCTGTTTTTGGGTATGTTAATCCTAAAACGTCTTCGGCACTGCATTTAGGAAAAGCAGTTGGTACAAAAAGTCCGCCATCCGGTGATATACCTTTTACTATTGCGGCACTTGCGCTAAGTTTAACATTTTCATCTCTTGTGCTTATGTATTCCATGCTTTATACTCCTTTTATCTATTATAAATTAAAGATGCATCAAATGCATTTTCTATACAATTTAATGAAATTTTTCCATTTATGTTTTCAGCTTCCACAACATCAAATCTAATAAAAAAATCTTCTGAACCTATATATTTTAAATAAATTAAAGCTGTTTTAAGTATTTTTTTTTGCTTTGCCTTTGTTACAAATTCACAAGGCCTTGCTATTGTCTTTTCACTTCTTGCTTTTACTTCAACAAAAACAAGCTCGTTGCCTTTGCTAACAATAACGTCTATCTCTCCGGTGCGAGATTTAAAATTCATCTTTTCTAATTTATAACCGTTATTTATATAATAATCTGCCGCCATTTTTTCTGCAACTTTACCAAGTTCTTGGGCGTTTTTATATTTTGCGGTGCTTTCCACTACACTATACCACGCTTTCTTAAAAAAGATTTGCGATAAAATGGCAATAATCCGTATTTTTCAATTATTTCATAATGCTGTTTTGTGGGATAACCTTTATGCTTTTCAAACATATACTCCGGGTGTTGCAAAGCTAATTTTTTCATATACTCGTCTCTGGTAACTTTTGCTAACACAGATGCCGCCGCAATAGATGCCGACTGAGAGTCTCCTTTTACAACAGCAAAACACTTAACATCGCTTTCCGGGGTTTTATTACCATCTATAAGTGCTATATTGGCTTTAACATTTAGCCCACTTATTGCGTTTTTCATGCCTAATAACGTTGCCTTAAGTATATTAATCTCATCAATAACATCATGGTGCACCATTACAATGTTATATGCCACTGCATTTTGTGTAATTATAGCAAAAAGCTCTTCACGTTTTTTATGCGTTAATTTTTTAGAATCGTTAAGACCATGTATTACTGCATTTTTATTTAAAATAACAGCCGCAACACAAACAGGGCCACAAAGTGGACCTCTGCCGGCTTCATCAACACCGCATACTATGTTATATTCACTTTTGTACTTTTCATCAAATTCATAAAGGGATAGTGAATTATTCACCATTAAATTCCTCCGGTTTTTCAAGAGTTATTCTTCCAAATTTACTTGCCCTAAATTCATCTACAACCATTATTGCCGCCCTTTGAGTGTTTACAACACCTTTACTCATTAGCATGCCTCGTTTTCTACCTATTTGCTCTAATAGGTCATACGAGTCTAATTCTAAATCTTCTTTTTCAAGTTTATATCTCTCTGCCAATTTTTCAGGGTAGATTTCTTGAATTTCACTAAGCAATCCGCACGCAAGTTCTTCAATATCTAAAACATCATCTTTTATAGAGCCTATAAATGCAAGGTTCGCTGCCGTTTTGTCATTTTCAAATTTTTTCCAAAGAACACCCGGCATATCAAGTAAATCATAATTACCAACACTTACCCATTGTTTTCCTCTTGTAACACCGGGCCTGTCTGCAGCTTTTGTTTTTGTGCTTTTTGCAAAACTGTTTATAAATGTAGATTTACCAACATTAGGTATGCCCACAACCATTACACGTATTTTTGCATTCGTCATACCCTTTTCACTTCTGCGTGTTAATAATTCTTCAAGCTCTTTTTCAATTGCAGCGCGAACATTGTTTACATCGTTATACGATTTGCTAGACAATGCAACACAACCTGCGCCTGTCTTTTTAAATTTTTCTATCCATTTTTTTGTCATTTGTGCATCTGCTAAATCAGATTTATTAAGCGCAAACAATATTGGTTTGTCTGCTTTAATTTTTAAAATTTCTTGATTAATGCTACTGTTAGGTATGCGTGCATCTAATAAATGCAAAACTACATCTACATTTTTCATATCTGCTTGCATTAAACGCAGCGTTTTCATCATATGGCCCGGAAACCAATGTATTTGGTAACGGTTAACATTTTCACTCATTTTATAACACCTATGCTATTAATAGGCGCAATTCTAAACAAAACTTTGCCTACTATATCCCTTTCATCTATAACACCTATTTGTGTGCTTCTGCTATCGCTCGACGACTGCCTGTTGTCCCCCATAATAAAAGCTTTTCCGCTTGGAACTGTAAACGGGTATTCGTTATCTCCTTTGTATAAAGTTGGCGAGCCTAAGTATGGTTCATTTAACACTTCGCCGTTAACACTCACCTCGCCTGTATCTGCGTTTATATCAACTACATCGCCGCTTAGTGCGATTATCCGCTTAACTAACGGGTTGCCAAAATTTATTAGTGAGTCTGTTATTATAACATCACCTTTTTGTGGGCTATAACCTATTATTTGAACAAAAACCCTGTCGCCTTCTTTTAATGTATTTAGCATGGATACACCTGATACACTAGAAAAATTCATCACTAGCATAAGTACAAGCAATGTTAATACAAGCGTAAAAACAACAATAGATTCAAACCACTCAAAAACTTCACTGTGTTTTGTTTTATTTTCAGGCATACTCACCCTCACTTCTTCGCTTTAACGTCTTAATTTATATACTTATTATTTTAATTGTACATATATTTACAATTAAATATTATACCATAAAAACAAAAAAGGAGCAATAAAATTGCTCCTTTAATAGTGCTATTATTTAAGTTGTTGTTTAACTTTTGCCGCTTTACCTGTTCTGCTACGTAAGTAAAACAGTTTTGCACGGCGCACACGGCCTTTACGCACAACTTCTACTTTTTCAACAAACGGTGAATTTACAGGGAACACACGCTCTACGCCAACGCCGTAAGATGTACGCCTTACTGTAAATGTTTCAGCTATACCACCATGTTTTTTTGCGATAACAGTTCCTTCAAAAACTTGAATTCTCTCGCGCTCGCCCTCTTTGATACGTACAGAAACTTTAACTGTGTCACCCACATTAAATTGTGGTTTTTCTGTCTTAATCATGCCTTCTGTCATAATTTTTATTGCGTCCATTAAATAACATCCTCCAATTTTTTAGACATTCATACCCGGCATAAGCCGACAGAGGACTGCCTGTTTAATGTTTTGCCATTAACCCCACTGATTGGTCAGTGATAACAGCGCTTAAGTATTTTACCATAATTTAAGTAAATATGCAAGTGTTTTATTTAAATAAATGTATAATAGCACTATAAATAAATTATACTCACACATAAACATGCACATCTATAAATAAAAAAATTTACAAATTTTTGAATTGTTACTTTATTATTAATAATGTACTTCTTAAATTGACTTAAAATAATAATTATAGTATAATTCATTTGTTTTTAACATTATATTTCACGGAGGTTTTATGAAGCTAGGTATTGACATCGGTTCAACTACTATTAAACTTGCAGTTATTGACAGTGAAAATAACATAATTTATAAATCATATGAAAGACATCTTT
>CAYJDK010000151.1:0-5252 GCA_964368905.1 uncultured Bacteroides sp. | reverse complement strand
AGCAAGCCTTCTTCTTCGTTTCTTGTTGTGTCTTTTGTAAGTGATGCTTCAATACGGTCATCATCACCAAAAAAATCACGAATTCTGGCATCGTCACCAAGGCCAAGAGCACGAACAAAAACAGTTATTGGTAACTTTCTGTTCTTATCAATTCTAACATAAAACACGTCGTTAGCATCTGTTTCAAATTCTATCCACGCGCCTCTATTTGGGTTTAATGTTGTTGTAAAAAGTTCTTTACCGGTTTTATCGTAGCTTTTACCAAAATACACACCGGGAGAACGAACAAGCTGTGATACAATTACACGCTCGGCGCCATTTATAATAAATGTGCCCGAGTCTGTCATGCGTGGAAAATCACCCATAAAAATTTCTTGCTCTTTTACTTCGCCTGTTTCTCTGTTTAAAAGGCGAACAGTAACACGAAGAGGCGCGGCATATGTAACGTCACGCTCTTTGCACTCTTTAATTGTATACTTTGGTTTAGAGTCAAGTCGATAATCTATAAACTCTAAAACTAGGTTACCGGTGTAGTCCTCAATGGCCGCAATATCCCTAAATACTTCCTTGAGTCCCTGGTTCAGGAACCACTGATACGAGTTCTTTTGCACCTCAATCAAATTGGGCATATTAATAACTTCATCAATTTTAGAAAAACTCATTCGCTCAGTTTTCCCGTACTGTACGGGCTTGACTTTCACCATAAAAAACGACCACTCCTTACTATTTTATACATTATATGATTATTTTTTCGAATAATATTATAACAGCAGAAAAACGCATCCTTTTATTGCAACCTGCACAAAAAATGTTAAAAACTTTTGTGATGGTTTTGCTCAAAAAGGCGCGTTACACCATATTAATACACATAATATACTACTATAATTTAATTAATATGTCAATACATATTTATAAATATATTTTTATTTTCAAAAATAAAAGTAAAATATATTTAAAATTCAAAAAAAACTAAATTTAATTCGCTTTTTTTGCTGAATATATTAGGAAAAATAGCATTTAATATATTCACCTTAGTCTGCTAAATAAAAAAACGTCTTATTATCGTTAAAAAATTGCAACACAACAATAAATTATGGTACACTTGGTAACGTGTATTGTTTTTGGCAAAATTACAAATTAATTTTAACCCATATTGTTTAGCTAGTGCAAAATGTATTGCATTGCAACGCTTTTTTATTCATAGCATAGCTTTATTTGTTATTTACTTTTGTTATTGTGTCCTGTTAATTAAGTCTTCAAAATTAACACTTGCCATTTTTTTATTAATTTCATCGCTTATTTCCCCGTAAACATCACGAAAAATGCAATCGCAAAACTTACCTCTGCTACACTCGTTGTCGTCGTCGTCTCCTACACAACGAGAAAATTTATATGGCCCTTCAACAGCCGCAATTACATCTAACAATGTAATTAATTTTGGTTTATTTGCAATTTCATACCCGCCACAGTTGCCTTTAAAGCTTTTTACTATGTTACTTGCAACAAGTTTACGCAGTATTTTTAACGAAAACCTTAACGGCACACAAACTTCCTCACTTATTGTTTTAGCATCTTTGCGGCTGGAGTTTTGAGCAAGATAATAAGTAATACGCACTGCATAATCTGATTCTTGTGTTATGTACAAATAATTACACCCTTTCAACTTGCTTATAAACTGCGTATAAATATAATATTAATCTAAAAAGTCACGCAATTTTTTGCTACGGCTTGGATGGCGTAATTTACGCAATGCTTTTGCCTCAATTTGTCTTATACGCTCACGTGTAACATTAAATTCTCTTCCTACTTCCTCTAATGTTCTTGGCCTACCATCTTCAAGCCCAAAGCGCAAACGCAACACTTTTTCTTCACGCGGGGTTAAGCTTTTTAAAACTCCTGAAAGTTGCTCTTTTAACAATGTATGGCTTGCTGCTTCTGCAGGTACCGGTGCGTCTTCATCAGGAATAAAGTCTCCCAAATGGCTATCTTCCTCTTCACCAATAGGTGTTTCAAGGCTTACAGGTTCTTGTGCAACTCGCATTATCTCTCTTACACGGTCTACAGGCATTTCAAGCTCTTCGGCTATTTCATCTGCTGTTGGTTCGTGCCCATTGCGGTGCAATAATTGGCTGGATATTTTTTTAACTTTGTTTATGGTTTCTACCATATGTACAGGTATTCTTATTGTCCTTGCTTGGTCAGCTATAGCGCGTGTAATTGCCTGACGTATCCACCAAGTTGCATATGTGGAAAACTTAAACCCTTTTGTATGGTCAAATTTTTCAACAGCTTTTATAAGCCCAAGGTTACCCTCTTGAATTAAATCTAAAAACTGCATACCTCTGCCAACATACCTTTTTGCTATTGAAACAACAAGGCGCAAGTTAGCTTCTGATAAGCGTTGTTTTGCCTTATCACCGTCTTCCCCACCTTGTTGTATCCTAACTGCAAGGTTAACCTCTTCTTCTGTAGATAGCAAAGGAACCCTGCCTATTTCTTTTAAGTAAACCTTAACAGGGTCATCAATATTTACGCCTTCTGCACTTAGTGCTGTTTGCAAAACATCTACATTATCTTCTGTAAGCGTAAATTCTTCTGCTTCAGAGTCTGCTTCTTCAACTATCTCAATGTTATTTGTTTCAAGCATTTCATAAAGGCGGTCTACAAGTTCAACCTCAAAACCTATTTCTTCAAGAATATCGTTAATTTCTTTTGTTGTAACTTTCCCGTTGCGTTTTCCTGTTTCCATTAAGGTTTGAATTACTTGTTTTTTACTGTCAGGCATATTTTATACTCCTCTTTCACTCATAATAAATTAAACTTTTTTTTCTTTTAATGTGTTCATATATTGCGCTAGTTCATCTACCGTTTTTTCTGCCGCTTCTCCTCCTTGAAGGTAATTATCTAAAATTCTTTTTATATATAACTCAATATCTTGTTCTCCTATTATTACATTGTAATTTTGTGCTAAAATTCTACTTAAAAGTGTAATTGTTTCCTCCGGTAGCTCCTCGCTTAACATTGCAATGTCAAAATATTCACCATCATACCTTAACATTGACTCATAAGTTCTTCTCATGTCCTCGCTAATAAAATGTTCGCTTAAAAGCTCATTTTTACAAAGCTTAAGCAAATCCGGCCGCCTTAAAACAGCACCTACAAGCTGCTGTTCTGCAAATACAACTCCTAATGTTTTTGAATCGTATGAATTTTGGCTCAAATTAATTCTGGAACTCATCCCCTCGTCTAAAAGGCGCTTTTCACGTTCTGCCATATCTCGCCTCATTTTATACTTTGCAGAGCTTGTTATTTGAGAAATGAGTGCATGTTTAGCAACACTGGTTTGCTCTGCAAGCCGGCCTGCATAAACATCACGTTCAATGCTTGTTAGGTGGCTGGCAGATAATATATTTACAGCTTCTTTTAAGTAAGCTACTCTGCCGTCATCTGATGATATATCATATTTGTCCCTTATATTGGCAAGTGCATATTCAACCGCATTGTCTGAACCGTTTAAAAGCATTTCAAATTTATGGGCACCGAATTTAGCAATAAACTCATCAGGATCTTTTGCACCTGTTAATTTTAAAACAGAAACTTTAAGTGTAGATTTTGAAAGCAAACTTATTGCTTTTTGTGTTGCCTTTTGCCCTGCTTCGTCTGAGTCAAAACAAATAACAACCTCCCCAGTGTAATCAGACAAAAGTTTTACATGCTCCCAAGTTACCGATGTACCACACCCTGCCACTGCCGTTGTAAACCCGGCTTGATGAAGGGCAATGGCATCCATGTTACCTTCGCATAAAATAAACTTGGTATTTGCAAATTTTTTTGCAATGTTTAAAGCAAACAATGTTTTGCTTTTTTTATAAAGTACTGTTTCAGGGCTATTAATATATTTGCCTCCACCCCTGTTTTCGTCAATTTTTCTTCCGCTAAACGCTATAACATTTCCTCTTATATCAAAAATAGGTATCATAGCACGATGCCTAAAAAACTCATACACTTCGTTTTTGTCGTTTTTTCTTACAAAACCTGCGTCAATTAACTCTTGTTTAGAAAACCCTAAATTGTACATATGATTTTGTAATGCATTTCTTTCGTCAGGTGCATATCCAAGCCCAAATTTTCTAATTGTTGAATCTTCAAGTCCCCTTTTACGCCAATATGCCCTTAAATTTTTTGCGTTTAGTGTGTCCTCGTTCATGCAATTAAAGTAAAAACGTGCTGCTTGTTTGTTTAAAGAAAGCAAACGTGTTCTTTTCTTACCTGCCTCGTCATCTTCATCCGGTAACGGCATGCCGCACCTTTGAGCCAATGTGTTTATTGCTTGAACGTAATCAACATTTGAAATACGCTGTATAAACGTAATTACACTGCCGCCTGCACCGCAACCAAAGCAATAAAACGATTGTGTGTCCGGGTACACTACAAATGACGGTGTTTTCTCGTTATGGAAAGGGCAAAGGCCTGTGTGCATTTTACCTGTGTGCCTTAATTTAACATATGTTTGCACAACATCTGTAATATCGCTACGCTGTAATAGTTGCGCTATGTAGTCTTGAGAAATCACACTTTTTTGCACTCCTTTAAATTAAAATTATTCTCCCGGTAGCATTACTTGCCAATTTTTAGGCACAAACAAATCCTCAAACACCCTAACGGCATAGGCATCGCTCATACCTGAAATATAATCTGTTACGGCACGTTCTGCACCTTCTTCTTGCAAAATTCTTCTGTAAAACATCGGCATTTTTTCCGGTTTTTTCATGTAATATTCATACAACCTAGTAATTAGCCCGTCTACTTTTTTCTCTTCTTTTTTTGCTATTTTGTCTACATATACAGTATTATACATAAATTTATGTAACTCTAGGTATGCTGCATTTACTTCTTTAGTCATTTTAATATCTGATTCAACACTATTTTCAACTATGTCTGCTATAAGGCTTGTTATGCGTGCCGATTTTGTATCTCCAAGCACATTAATTACATTTTGCGGAATATCGTTTTGCTTAAGCACCTTTGCATTTATTGCATCTTCTATATCGTGGTTCATATATGCAATTCTGTCTGCATAATGAACTAAAATACCTTCTTTAGTTTTTGCCATGTCTCCTTTTGTTGTGTGGCGCTCTATTCCGTTTCTAACTTCATAACATAAATTAAGGCCTTTTCCTTGTTTTTCAAGCCTTTCCACAACCCTAACACTCTGCTCATAGTGTCTAAATCCGTTAGGATTTAACCCATTT
>CAYJDK010000150.1:0-5261 GCA_964368905.1 uncultured Bacteroides sp. | reverse complement strand
TTACCCGGTATTTGGGTGCTATTTGCAATTACAGTTGCCGGTAACTTTTTTGGCATTGTAGGTGTGCTTGTTGCCGTACCTATAATAAGCGTTATTTACTCTTTAACCGGGCTTGTTGCCAAAAAGGGTGTTGCCAAAAAACTTGATGCTAAAAACGCTAAGTCTAAAAAAGAAAAAGAAGGCAAAGCATTTTTAAAAGATGCCATTATTAACGTTATTGCAGACGATAACGACGATGATGTAATTAACAACATTGTTGAAAGCAACAAGAGCTAAAAACTAGCATTACACCGTAATATTATTAAGCTAAAATAAAAAACACTTGCCTTGAAACTTAAGGCAAGTGTTTTATTTTATTTGTTTATTTGCAAAGGCGTTTATTATAAAGCCTTGCAAATATCGTTTTATTCTACTTTAAGTGTTTTTTACTTTAAACGTTAAGTTGCACTTTTTCTCCAAGTAAATTGTTGTTTTCTTTTAAAACCGGGTTTATAACGTCGTTTAAAAATTCGCTTACTTGATTTGGTGCACGCCCTACAAAATCTGACGGATTTAAAAGTGCATTTATTTCGTCATAATCAAGAGAAAACGCACTGTCTGCACAAACTCTGTCTATTAAATCGTTTTTGCCGCCTTCTTTTTTAACAACTTGTGCTGCCGCTTGCGAATGCACTCTTAACTTCTCGTGTAATTCTTGCCTGTCTGCACCTTTTTTTGTGGCGCTCATCATTATGTTTTCTGTTGCCATAAACGGCAGTTCTGCCATTACTCTTGCTGTAATTACTTTTGGGTAAACAACAAGCCCGTCACACACATTTATAAGTATATTTAATATTGCATCTACACCTAAAAAAGACTCCGCAACGCTTATGCGTTTATTTGCGCTATCGTCTAATGTGCGCTCAAACCATTGCGTGCCGGCTGTAAATGCAGGGTTCATTACATTTGACATAACGTAACGCGCAAGCGCACAAACCCTCTCGCTTCTCATTGGGTTGCGCTTGTATGGCATAGCAGAAGACCCTATTTGCTCTTTTTCAAACGGTTCTTCCATTTCTTTAAAATTAGCTAAAAGCCTTAAATCTGTTGTAAATTTCATTGCGCTTTGTGCAAGGCCACTAAGTGCAGATAAAACATTATAATCTACTTTACGTGAATATGTTTGACCGCTAACTTGTACTGTTTTTTCAAAGTTCATTTCTTTAGAAATTCTATCTTCAACGTCTTTAATTTTTGCTTCGTCGCCGTCAAAAAGTTCCATAAAACTTGCTTGTGTGCCTGTTGTTCCTTTGCTTCCAAGCAAGGCCAAAGAATCTATACGATAACAAATTTCTTCAAAATCCATATAAAACTCATTAAGCCACAACGTTGCACGTTTGCCAACAGTTGTAAGTTGTGCCGGTTGTAAATGCGTATATGCAAGTGCAGGCATGTCTTTATATTCGTTACAAAAATTAGCAAGTAACGCCATTACATTTAAAAGTTTACGTTTAACCGTGTTTAATGCCTCACGCATAACAATAATGTCTGTATTATCGCCCACATAACAACTTGTTGCACCAAGGTGTATTATACCTTTTGCCGTAGGGCATTGTACGCCGTACGCGTACACATGGCTCATAACGTCGTGCCTACACTCTTGTTCACGTTTTATGGCAACATCATAATTAATATCATCAACTGCGGCTTCAAGTTCTTTAATTTGGGCACTTGTAATTGCAAGGCCGTTTGCCTGTTGCGCTTTTGCAAGTGCTACCCATAACTTGCGCCATGTTTTAAACTTGTTGTCTTGAGAAAAAATATACTGCATTTCTTTCGATGCATATCTTGTTTGAAACGGTGAAATATACGTATCGTTAGACATTGTTACCCCCTGTTTTGCCGCTGTTTGCCGGCATACAATTATTATAATTATTATTTAACATCGTCTGGTTTTTGCGGAACATGCTTGCCGCCACGCAAATACTTACAATCTGAGCTTTTGTAATATTTTTGCAGTTCTGATGAATTATCAGGCTTAACGCGTAACATTCCGCCTGCAAGGTTAACTTCTGTTACATGGCCTATGCCGTCCGGTGTTTTAACAACACTGCCAAGGCCCGGAGTTATTCAGCTAAGGTACTCGTATGCCGGTTGCTCGTATGCAAGGCAGCACATTAACCGCCCGCACGCACCGCTAATTTTAGCAGGGTTTAAAGACAACCCTTGCAACTTTGCCATTTTTATGCTAACCGGTTGAAAATCCTTTAAAAAATTACTGCAGCAAAAAGGCCTACCGCAAATTCCAAGCCCGCCTATCATTTTGCTTTCGTCTCTAACGCCAATTTGGCGCAACTCTATACGTGTGTGGAAAACACTCGCAAGGTCTTTTACAAGTTCTCTAAAATCAACACGCCCGTCTGATGTAAAGTAAAACAGTATTTTACTCCTGTCAAGCGTGTATTCTGCATTAACAAGTTTCATATCAAGGCCATGTTTCGCAATTCGTTTTTCACAAATTGAAAACGCTTCTTTTTCGTCTTCTCTGTTTTGTTTCATGCGCTTAACGTCTGCTTCGCTTGCAATTCTAAGCACAGGTTTTAATTGCCCCGTTATTGAAGAATCCGGTACATCATGTGCACCATGTGTAACAAAACCGCATTCTACGCCTCTTGCGGTTTCAACCACAACATAGTCGCCTTTTTTTGCATCTAGTTTGCCGGGTGCAAAAAAATACACTTTCCCGCCCTTTTGAAAACTTATATTTATTACTTTAACCATGTTTTAATACCGCAAAGCGGCGCTCCTTTTATGTTAATTTTATATGTTTAAAAACATTTAAATTTTATAGCTTACTTAATATAAAACTTAAATTTATTGCTTTAATTTATTGCATTTACACAAAAACACGTTAGCGCCATTTTTATATTAACATTTTTTGCAAGCAGTATTTTTGTGTTTGAGGCTTGTTTAATTACACCTGCGGCTATTTGTTTTTCATTTTGCGTTGTTTGCACAAAGTTTGTGTTGCGCAAATAGTAAGCAGCCAATTGTATTAGTATATCAAAAAACTTTTGTGCAAGTTTTTTGTCCGTTTCGTATTTCAACACTATACACATTGCAGTGTAAGTATCATTAATAAAAAACGCTTTTAAAATATTTTTGCTGTCTTCAATGGCATTAATGCCGTCTTGGCTTAATAAACAATATATACAAAGCCCTATTTTACCTGAAAATATGTTTGAAAGCTCAATGCTCTTTTGCTTAATATTTTCTTCGTTTTTAAACTCGTTTTGTAAATACAAGGCACATTGCTCAGCCGTTGCACCAGACAAATTATAAACTGCACAACGAGATAAAAGCGTTGGCATTATTGTGTTTTGCGCACTTGCTGTTAATATAAAAAGTACATTTTGCGGTGGCTCTTCTAATATTTTTAAAAGGGCATTTGCGCTAAATGCATTTAAATTTTGCGCATGTTTAATATGCACCACCCTACCGGCGGCACTAAGCGATGTGCCGTAAATACTTTTTCGCACGGCCCTTATAGCATCAACCGGAATATCTCCGTTTGCGCCTGTACCGGACAAAACTATGTATTCCGGATTTTTGTTTTGCATAACTTGCAAAGCGCCCTCTTTTACTTTTGCAGTGTCATCTTTTTCGTTATAAGGATATAAGAAATCTGCGGCAAGGCAACGTGCAAGATAATTTACACCTGTGCCGTCCTCGCCGCATATTAAAATACTATGCATAAATTTTCTGTTTTCAAGGCTTTGCTTTAAATTATAAACAGTGTTTTCGTTGCCTATAAATGAGTTTAAAAACATTAAAAATAATACCTTTATACTTTTTCAAAACGCTCAACATTTGTAACAAAAATAGTTGCACCACCAACGGTAACCTCAAGTGGATATGCCGTTGTAACGCCAATACCGTAACTTGCAGTGCTTGGCACAACTTCTACACGCTTTTTAGATTGTGACGATATGAGCTCAATGCAAGCATCTACCTTTTCGTCTTCAGTACCAATCATAAGCGTTACATTACCGGACATTAAAAACCCACCCGTTGTTGCCAATTTTGTAACTGAAAAACCTGCTTTTGTTAATGCACCACTAACTGCGCTTGAATCTTCTTTGTTTACAATAGCTGTTATGAGCTTCATATATAATCCTCCTTATAAAATAACTCTTTATTTTATATATATTATAATACCATATTTTAATGCTTTTGCCAATTATAAAAATTTAAAGCTATTTTAAAGTGCACATTAATAAAACAAAAATTAATAGTATATACATGTGCAATAAACCAATATAATAACTAAATTATATTTAATGTTTTTTATTGCGCCAATCTCGCCTTGTTTTTGCGTATTTAAAATGCTGAATAATGCCTTTTGTAAAAGTATTGCCAAAGAAAATAAAAAAGTTAATAAGTGACATTATAATAGCAAACTTTGTAGCCCAACCGCTCATAACAAACTGAAACGCCAACATGGCAACGGAGAAATAAGCAAGATACTTAATTTTAATTGGAATAACAAAAAACAGCATAATTTGCATGTTAGGATACAATGTGGCAAACGCTAAAAACAACGATAAGTGCAATTGTTCTGTTGTAATAAAATAAAGCCCTTGCGGAAAAATAATATAATATAAAATACTTGCAATAATAGCACCAACAACACCAAGCAAGTAGTAAACATTAAATTTGAACGATCCCCAGGAGCGTTCCAATGTTTGCCCAATATAATAATAAAAATAAAGGGCAATTGCAAGAAAAATTGGACTACTGGCAGTTGAAGGCACAAAAATAAAAGTAAAAATGCGCCAAATTTGCCCTTGCATAACGTAACCCCAAGACAGAGCAAGCCTACTTGCAATTTGAGCCGCCGGTGCAAACATATTGGCAAAATACACCATTGCCTGCCCCACAACAATAACAAGCATTAAATTCTCAATTGCATATTTTCGGTATTTGTACTCAAGTTTATATAGCCATTTCAAAATAAAAACCCTTCCATAATTAAATTTACCATTATATAATTAGGCAGTAGTATCTCCCTGCCATAAAAGTTTACACTATTGCTTTTTAAATAATTTAATATGTATATTATACTCAAATAAATATATATTTAAACTCTTTAATCTTTTAACAACCTGTGCCTTTGCTCTGGCTTTGCCTTTAATTTTTAGTTTTTTACCTATTAAGTTTGTGCAAACCGCGCCTTTGCTCTGGCTTTGCCTTTAATTTTAGTTTTTTACCTATTAAATTTG
>CAYJDK010000149.1:1407-5275 GCA_964368905.1 uncultured Bacteroides sp. | reverse complement strand
AAACAGTAGAGTTAAGTTTGGCAGACGCACAACCAGATGGTTCAGCTGCAAACTTATCTATGAACGCAATGGTTGAGGAAATTGCACAGGCAAGCGGTGGAAGTATGAATGTAACATATTATCCAAACAGCCAACTTGGCAATGAAAGAGATTTAGTAGAAGGCGTATTGGCAGGAACAGTAGACATGGCATGGGTATCTGTTGGCGTTATGCAAAACTTTGATGAGAGCTTTGCTGTATTCTCACTTCCTTTCATGTTTAAAGATTATGACCATGTACACGCTTTTGCAGATAGCGAGTTAAGTGAGCAAGTTTTTACAAAAATGGAAGAAACAACAGACACAAGAATTCTTGGACTTTTTGACCAAGGTTTCCGTTGGATATGGACAACAGACAAAGAAGTAAAAGTGCTTGAAGATTTGGCAGGAGTTAAACTAAGAACACCTGAATCTGATGTATATACTCAAACATTTTCACTTTTAGGCGCTAACCCAACACCAATGGCTTTTGGTGATTTATTTACAGCGCTACAAACAGGTGTTGTGGCAGGCTACGAGGTTAACCCTGAATCAACATGGAGCAACGGTACATACGAAGCTATTAGTTATGGCGTGAAAAGTAACCACATCTTTGCAGCTTCTGTATTGTTAATATCTGAAGATGCATATAACAAATTAAACGATGATCAAAAAGCAATATTAGATGAAGCAGCTGTAAATGCAGTTGTGTATAACAACGAAATTGCACAATCAAGCGAAGCTGATTTTGAAGCAAAATTAGAAGAAGCCGGCCTTGTAATTAATGAATTAGACGCAGCAGAGCAAGAAAAATTTGCCGAGGCTGTTTTACCACTATACGATGAATATTATGATATGGTTGGTGGAGAAGAATTTGTTAACCAAATTAAAAATATGGATTATTAATTTTTTAACAAGCATTTAAAATACAAATTACTTCGCTAAAGTGCACATGCAATGCGCTTTAGCGAAGTAAACTTTTAGTTACGTATATAATAATAAATTTATTTATATGACTTAAAAATTTTATATTAGAATAGAGGCTTAAAATGGCAAAGAAAATTTTCAAAACATTAGACTTAATTGTAATTTCAATTATGGTAATATGTTCAATTATGTTTACTTCATTAGCACTTGCTCAAGTTTTTTTTAGGTTTGTTTTAAATTCTTCGCTCACATGGTCGGAAGAACTGTGCCGATACTTATTTGCTGAATTAGTGTTTTTTGGAGTGGGCATTTGCGTGCTTGAAAAACGTCTTGCCAATATCGACATTATTGTGAAAAAAATGCCGGAAAAAGCTAAAAAATACTATCAATGTTTTTTGGATTTTATTACTGTAATTACAGGTATAATGCTAACCTTTACCTCGGTTCAATTTGCATTAAACGCTATTGGGCAAACATCACCGGCGCTACAAATACCGTACGAGTATATTTATACGGGAATGGTAATTGGCTCGGCAGTGCTTACCATTAGCGGAATGAGAAATATATATACAACTTTAACCCAAAAGTCTACTTATTACAGTTATATAAGTAAACAATGGATAGTGTAAAGGAGAGTGTAAAATGTTAGCAATTTTATTAATTTGTTTTTTAGTGTTATTAGTGCTTGGGGCACCCATTGCTATTGGAATGTGCCTTGCAAGTTTTGCAGCACTGCTAGGTGGAGAAATGTCAATTCCACTAAGTGTTGTACCTCAAAGAATGTTTGTTACAATTGACTCGTTTAGCATGATGGCTATACCGCTTTTTATTCTTGCAGGCGAGCTAATGAATAGTGCCGGTATTACAAAAAGAATTGTCAGGTTTTGTAGTACACTTGTAGGACACATTAGAGGTGGACTTGCCCATGTTAATATTTTGGCATCTATGGTGTTTGCAGGCATATCTGGTGCTGCTGCAGCCGATAGTGCTTCTCTTGGGTCTATGCTTATTCCCGCAATGGTTGAAGACGGCTATGACGCAGATTTTGCTGTTGCCGTTACAGCTACATCTTCAACAATAGGGCCAATAATACCTCCTAGCATAATGATGATTATATATGGTTCTATGACAGGACTTTCTATTGGCGCTTTGTTTATGGGGGGAATTATACCAGGCATTTTAGTAGGACTTGCTTTAATGTTAACAGCTTATGTAATTTCTCGCAAAAGAGGTTATAAAGCAGATACAAAAAAATCAATTAAAGAAATTTTTAGTGCATTTAAGAGTTCTTTAGTTGCCTTAATTATGCCAATTATAGTGCTGGGAGGCATTTTGTCTGGAGTATTTACTGCAACAGAAGCCGGTTGTATTGCGGTTTTTTACGCATTAATTGCGGGCATAATAATGAAAGAAATTAAGTTTAAAGAATTTTTCAGAATTTGCTTTAGTGCGGCTACTACAACAGCTAGCACAATGATTGTTTTGGCCTCTGCACAAGCACTTGGCTGGATACTTGCAAGGGCTCAATTTCCGCAAATGGTAGTAGGCTCATTGTTAAGTGTTTCAGACAACGGAACAGTTATATTTTTACTTATTTTAGTATTTTTGTTTATTTTGGGATTTTTTATGGACGGCACAGCCGCTATGATTATATTAATACCTGTATTTTTGCCGGTGGTAGCGCAGTACGGCTGGGATCCTATACATTTTGCCGTATGCATTATTATGATGCTACTGGTTGGCGCTGTAACGCCACCTGTTGGGGTTTTGTTGTTTATATGTTGCGACATTGCAAAAATATCAATTGCAAAAGCCGCAAAAGCTGTTTACCCATTTGTGTTTGCTGAAATAGCAGTTATATTGCTATGCGTTTTTATACCGGGAATAATAACGTTTATTCCAAACTTGTAGCTATATAATAAAATTTAAATTATAAATTAAAAGGTGTATGCATGAACAAAATAATATTAAAAGGAATTACATGGAATCATCCAAGAGGCTATGAGCCTTTAAAGGCTATTTCTGATAAATATACAGAAAAAAACAAAAATGTAAGTATTGAGTGGGACATTCGTTCTTTAAAAGACTTTGGAGATTACCCCGTAATTGACCTTGCAAAAAAGTACGACTTAATAATGATGGATCATCCGCATATAGGTAGTACATACAAAGCGGGCGCGCTTTTGCCGCTAGATTTGCATATTGAAAAAAGCTTTTTAGAAGACCAAAAAAACCAGTCAGTAGGGAAAAGCTTTGAGAGCTATGAAATGGGTGGACACCAGTGGGCACTGGCGGTGGACGTTGCCTCGCAAGTTAGCGCTTACAGAAAAGACTTGATGCAGAGCAATAATTGTAAAGTGCCAAAAACTTGGCAACAAGTAATGGAACTTGCTAAAAAGCACAAAAACAAGGTGGGATTTCCACTTTGCCAAACAGATTGCTATTGCAGTTTTATGTCTATTTGTGCAAATATAAGCCAAACAGGTTTTTTAAATGCACACGGAGATGTTGACACAGAAACGGCTATAAGTGCTTTTTCACTTTTAAGCGAGTTGTGCAAAGATATTTATGAAAATTCGTTAAACATGAACCCTATTCAAATGCTTGATTTAATGGCAACTTCAAATGAAGTGATGTATGTTCCGTTATTATTTGGGTATTCAAACTATTCAAGGGCAGATATTAAGGATAAACACATCATTAACTTTACAAATATTCCCTCTACAACAGATTTACCAAAAGGTGCTTTGCTTGGTGGTGTCGGTATTGCAATATCGTCATACTGTGAAAATAAAAAAGAGGCAATTGATTTTGTAGAGCTAGTAGCTGCGAGCGAAACACAAAAAGGCATATATTTTGATTGTGCAGGGCAACCGGGTTACCTAGGAGCATGGCTAGATAAGGACATTAACGAAAAAAGCAAT
>CAYJDK010000149.1:0-1397 GCA_964368905.1 uncultured Bacteroides sp. | reverse complement strand
AATACTTTAGACACTTTGAAAAACAGTTATTTAAGGCCAAGGTATGAAGGTTATAACGAGTTTCAAGAAGATGCCGGCAAAATTATTAACAATGGTTTGAAACGCAAAAGTTTACCTAAAGATGTTGTAAATGAATTGGAAATCGCGTTTAAAAAAAATGTAAAAAGCAGGTAATTAATAATGAGCAATACACCTTTGCAAGGAGTTAAAGTAGTTGATCTCTCACACCATATGGCAGGGCCGGTTGCAAGCCAGAGACTTGGAGATATGGGTGCAGATGTAATTAAAGTTGAACCAACAGGTTACGGTGAGTGGACAAGAACAAGGCCAATAGGTGGCGGTTGGATAAGAGATGATATGAACACTTCTTTTATTAGCACCAACAGGAATAAGCGAAGTTTATCGTTAAATTTAAAATCCGAGGCCGGATTAAAAATAATAATGAAAATAATAGCCGATGCGGATGTGCTTATTACAAATTTCAGGCCGGCAGTTAATAAAAGGTTAAAGCTTGACTACGAAACGCTAAGCAAACACAACCCAAGGCTCATTTATTGCTCACTAACAGGTTATGGACAAAATGGCCCTTATGAAAACCGTGCAGGCCAAGATTTAGTTGTTCAGGCTCTTTCTGGCGTTACATGGAACGCCGGTAAAGATGGCGAGGCTCCTATTGCGATTGGAACTTTTGTTGCGGACGCATTGGCAGGGCAAAATGCAACTGCAGGAATTTTATCTGCACTTTATTGCAGAGAAAAAACAGGGCAGGGGCAAATGATAGATGTTGATTTGCTCTCTAGTTTAATTGAAGTTCAAACGCAGGAGTACACAACGTTTTTAAATTCAGGGCAACAGCCGCTTAGAACAAAAGAAATGCTGGCGCACCCTTTAATTAACAGCCCTTACGGTATACATAAAACAAAAGACAGCTATTTAGCATTGTCTATGGCGCCTTTTGAAAAATTGGCAGATGCCTTTGAGTGTGACGAGCTTAGAAAATACACTAAATGGAATGACGGACAAGTTTACAGAGACGAAATTTTCCGCATAGTGTCAAACTGTTTGCTCGAAAAGACGACACAAGAATGGATAAACATACTGCAAGAAAAAGATGTTTGGTGTTCAGAAGTTTTAACATACCCTGAAGTTGTAAAAAATGAACAGGTAATTCACATGAATACTTTTAAAACAATGCAAAGTGAAAAATACGGAGAAATTAGCATTGTAAGCAACCCAATAAGATACAGTAAAACACCTGTTTCGTATAGAATTTGCCCACCTATTTTGGGGCAACACAATGAAGAAATATTAAAAGAGCATGGTTATACAGATAAAGAAATTGAAGGTTTTGAACAAGAGGGCGTTATACAAAACAGCAAAGATAATCCAAAAACTTT
>CAYJDK010000148.1:3626-5280 GCA_964368905.1 uncultured Bacteroides sp. | reverse complement strand
CGCTAAATTTTTTAAAATCATTTTTACTACCTTTTTTCACCTCATACATTGCCTTATCGGCCAAGTTCAAAATTTCTTTAAAACTTTTTGCTTGTTGTGGGTAAAACGCAAATCCGGCAGAAATATTCATATCGTATCTATTATTATCTTTTGTTACAATATAAGAATTATTAAAATCTTGCTGCAACTTAAATATCTCATTTTCAAGTTGTTCATAAGTTTTAGCATTATACAAAACAATTACAAATTCATCACCGCTTAACCTTGCCGCAACTTTATCATCATATGAAAAATCTCTAAGTATATGTGCTGCTTTTTTTATAAAGTCATCTCCTGTTGCATGGCCCCATGTATCGTTTACATACTTTAAATTATCAAGGTCTAACATAACAATTGCTGCTTTTGTTGTTTCATCTTCATTATTTTTAATTTCGCTTAAAGCCTCCATAAAAGCCCGCCTGTTTTTTATACCGGTAAGAACATCAATATCCCTTTCAAAAATTATATTTTGTTTTTCTTTAACTTCCTCTGTTACGTCTAATATTATTCCCCAGCTGTCGTTTTCCTTTATATATTGCTTTATTTTCAAGTATTTTACTTCTTCTGCAGTGTTATAAATATAAACATCTTTTTCACCTTCATATGTTTTTTCCATTATAGAATTCAAAACCGTAAAAAAGTCAGTTGTATTTAGCAGTTTTTCGCCCGAAACTTGATTGGTTAAATTTAGTATGCTATATATTTTACTCGTAACAATTACTTCGTTTAATTTACATTCATACAAAGCAATAGGCAAATTTACATGTTGTAAAACAGACGTTAACTTGCCTGAAAGTTCAATAACATTTTTAACCATTATGTTAATGTTATCACTTAGTAAAACAAATTCCGGCAATCCTTTAACAACCATTTTATGTTCCATGTTTCCTCTTGCTATAATATCCATGCCTTTACTTATTTCAAACAAGCTACTTAAAACTTTTTTATCTATAATTAAATATATTAAACCAATTACAATTATACCTAAAATTACTGCAGTTAAAATTACAATTATTATATTTTGCTGTGTAAAACTGTAAATAGAAGCATCTGTTTCAAAAACTCCTATAAGTGTTGAATTATACTGTTTTAAAATACTTTTTCCGCTTACACCATTTATAAATGTATTAATTTGCCCATTAAGCAAGTCGTTTATATCTTCATAATCAAGCCTAATATCAGTTGTACTTTTATCAATTAAATTTATATCGGTAGCACATAATATTTCGCCTGTGTTTGAATCTAATGCGTAAATTATTGTGCCCGGTGACGGCACAAACCTTGAAAAAATATAATTAAGTTCTGTTTCTTCCATTGCGGCTAAAAGCCTAGTAGGTTCTATACCAATTTGTACTATATTTTGTCTATTTTCGCTCCACACTGCAACGTATTGCATTTCTTTTTGTTCTGCAGTATTTGGTGTTACATCTTGCGCAAGTTCAAGCTCATAATCATTAAGCATCGGTAAAAAAAACATCATTTGTTCGCCTGAATTAAACGTATAACCATAATAATCCGGTACCGTACCTGCATAAATTTCACCGGTATCATTAAAAATATGTATTTCATCTATTTGTAATAGCTGTGCTATTTTTTTCAATTCTGTTATATCAAG
>CAYJDK010000148.1:0-3616 GCA_964368905.1 uncultured Bacteroides sp. | reverse complement strand
TTACAATATAATCCTCTTTTAGCTCTTCTTGTAACTGTTCAATATCAACACTGTTTGAATGCAAAATATCTATTATTTGTTCAGCCTGAAATGTAGCAGTAGCATTAAAATTATCTGTAGCTGAATCCAATTGCAACCCTGCACTTACAAAAATAAGTACAATGGAAGTAATTACTACTACAAATATTATCCTAGTAATAATATATTTTTTCATTTTAATACCTTTCTATCACAAAACACTTAACCATTTAATTCTAATTGTTTTTTAATTATCCTATACTATACTGTACTGCCATTTCTTCTTTTAACTTTTCTAAAACCGGGCGCGCATTATAATATTCAAATGCATCAATTAATTGTTTTAGCTCTAACAATATTTCATTTACTTTGCCTTCCCATACAAATGTTAAACACTCCTGCATACATTCTTCTAAAACATCAATATCAAATGTAGTTAAAGCATTTTTAATTTCATGCAAGTTTTTTTCAAGCAAAGTTATATTGCCTTTTTCTTTGCCTACCAGCTTTTCTTCGTCTTTATTTTTTAAGTGCTCTTTAATTGCAAAAAGCAACTGCTTAAACATAATAATAAAATCGTTTGTATGTGCATTAATATATCTATTGTCTTGCTTTATTGCTGCTTGTTCAAGTTTTTTTGCCTCTTGAGAAACATTAAACGCACCTATTGAACCCGCTGCACTTTTTAGTGCATGGATTTCTATTCTCAACGTCTCATAATTCTCTTCATTATTTGCGCTCATAATTGTTTCAATCTTCTTTAATCCATCAAAATAAAACGCATTTAACACATCATAATAGTCGTTCAACTTTCCGCCTATCATATTTATGCCATAATGTGTGTTTATACCATCAATTAATATATCATAATCATTGTTTATTTCTTCATATGCAATAGCTTCTTCTTGTTTATTTTTTGGCAACCATTTTCGTAAAATTTCGTTAAGTTTCTTTATCTCAATAGGCTTTGCCAAAAAGTCATTCATGCCTTCTTTTACAAAAAGTTCTTTTGCTCCAACAAGTGCGTTAGCTGTAAGCGCTATTATAGGCAAATTTTTATAATATTCTCCCTGCATTTTCCTTATTGCAGCTGTTGCGTCTATTCCATCCATCTCCGGCATCATGTGGTCCATAAATACTAAGTCGTACTCGTTTTTCTTAACCAATTCAACTGCAATTGCACCATTTAATGCTGTTTCTAAATTCAAATTATATGGGGACATCAACCCTTTTGCAACTTTTAAATTAACTTTGTTGTCATCAACAACAAGTACATTAGCCGTGGGAGCCGTAAAACTGTTAATTTTTTGTTTTTTGCTTTTGTTTAAATTAGTATTTCCAAATATTTGTGCCATCTGTATGCAGTTAACAGGTAAATTAATAACATTCTCATCTACATAAATTGTCATATCCCCGGGGTCTGTCATTATAACTATGTTAATGTCCAAATTTAGTTTTATGCACAGGCTTTTTATTTTATTAATATGCACAACAGGTATTAATAAATAATCAAACTTTTTTTCAACTAATAATTGTGATAGTTCTGATTGGTTCGTACATACAATACAACTTGCATTTAAATCATTAATTGTCTTTTTAATTGATTCTGCGTATAATTCTCTTGCCTCGTAAAGCAAAACATTTTTATTGTTTGATTTATTTGTTATTGGCACATATTTTGGGCAATGTTGAGGTATTCTTACAGAAAAAACAGAACCTTTTCCACGCTCGCTTTCAACAGTAATTGTGCCTCCCATCATTTCGCACAATTGCTTTGTTATAGCAAGCCCTAAACCTGTTCCCTCAATATTTCTGTTTTTCTTTGTGTCAACACGTTCAAACTGCATAAAAAGGCGCTGCATATCGTCTTGCTTAATACCCATACCTGTATCAGAAACAGTAAAAACAAGCTCTGCATCATCTTTTTGCATATTACAACTAACGCTTAAATTAATATTTCCCTTTTTAGTAAATTTTATAGCATTACTCAACAAATTTAAAAGCACTTGCTTTATCCTAATTTCATCGCCAAACAATATACATGGAATGTCTGATTGTATAAACGTAGTAAATATAACCGGCTTATCTTCAAGGCGCATTTTACTTAGGCTAATAATATCATTTAATAGCGATGTTATGTTATATTCAACACTAATTATTTCAAGCTTACCGGATTCAATTTTAGAAATATCGAGTATATCATTTATAATTATTAACAAGCTCTCGCTTGCATTTTTAATTTCAACAGCATATTCTTCTGTTGCCCTTCCCCTGCTTTCTCTCAAAACAATTTCTGCCATTCCTAAAATTGCATTTAACGGCGTTCTTATTTCGTGGCTCATATTTGCTAAAAAATTACTCTTTGCCTGTGAGCTCAATAAGGCTTCTTCATGAGCATGGCGCAACTGTTCGTCCATTTCATGCTTTTTTTGCGCATTTGCAAAAAGTTTTCCGCTAATGTCAAGCATGCTTTCGTGTGCTTCTGTATATTTTGTGTTACCTTCTTTACTTCCTGTTGCAATAATACCGTACATATCATTGTATAAAAATATAGACGACGCAATGCTTGTATCACTATTTTCTATTTGTGATTTAACGTCTTCTTGCCACTGCTCTCCCATTCCGGACATGAAATCTGTTATGGCTTTTTCGTTTTCAAAAGCATTACGTATTTCCGGTGTAATTGAGCTATAGTTAATAATAACATTACCATCTTCTCTTGTATGTATTTCAAAAATACCATCGTTATTTAACACGTTCTCAATATATTCATCAATGTTTTCTACATCAAAAATCACTTTTTCATCAAATTCTTTTCTATACAAATATGTCAAATAAAAAAATTCTTTGTCTGCAACTTTCACATATCTCCACAGTGTAAACTCTGATGTACTAAAAGCAACAGTTAAAGTTCTTAGGCAATCAAAAAGAATAATGTTAAAATCATCTGTTTCGTTAACAGCAAGCAATTTTTGAGAAACAATATTAACCGCCATTAGTAATTGGTCTTGTTCTATTAATGTTTTTGTTCTCATTTCAATTTCATATTCTAAATGTGCTTGATGATTTTCAAGTTCGTTTAATGTTTCCTCTAATTGAAATTGAGATGTTTTTAAACTATCTATATTTAAATGTCCACCAATAACGTTTAGCGCAATTCCGTTTTCGTCTTTTTTAACTATTCTGCCAACATCTTTTGTCCAAATATAATGCCCATCTTTATGTCGCATACGCACTTCACACTCATACGTTTCCCTTGTGCCCGCAACAAACTCGTCTAACAACTTAGATACCATTGCAAGGTCCTCAGGGTGGTTCATATTTTCCCATTCCGCCAAAGAACCCTCTATTTCATCTTGTGTATACCCCAGCATTTTTAAGTACTCATCGTTGTAAGATATAATATCCTTCTCTAAGTCCCAAAACCACGTTCCAAATTCAGCAACTTCAATAGCAAGGTTTAAAATATCCGTACTTTCTCTAAGCAATTGCTCTGTAATTTTTATGCTTGTTATATCTTGTAATACACCACAAAGCATTAAAGGCTTTCCGTTTTCATCATACTTTGTAACTTTCCCTTTATCATGCCCCCATATTA
>CAYJDK010000147.1:0-5288 GCA_964368905.1 uncultured Bacteroides sp. | reverse complement strand
CCTCAATAGCTCAGTCGGTAGAGCATGCGGCTGTTAACCGCAGGGTCGTTGGTTCGAGTCCAACTTGGGGAGCCAGCAGCGTGACGCTGCACCCAATTCGCCCTTTAGCTTGTGCTAAAGGGCGGTTTTTATGCCCGAGGGTTATGGGTATCTATTTTGTAACGCAAACACACATCGTCGCGAACTACATTTAGTTCGCGACGATTTTTTGTGCAACTTATAAAAATTAACTAAACGCACAGTGCACCGCAGTACAAGTGTCGGTAGCGAACCGCCACAAAGTGGCGTCACTTAATCGGACAACGAAACGTCCTCACGACGGAAATTTTGCCGTTACCACCTTTTTTCGGTTTGAGCTTGAAAGTTATGGTTAAATACTACTTGACACATAATACTATGCATTATATAATATTATTATATCGGAGGTATGTGCATGGACATTCAATTAAAAAAAGGCTTAGTTGAAATATGCGTATTAAAAGCGTTAACTTATGGAGACTCGTACGGTTACAGGCTTATAAAAGATATAAGTGGATATATAGAAATATCGGAATCTACACTGTATCCAATATTAAAAAGGCTAGAGGCAAACAACTATTTAACGGTATATTCTGTTGAAAATAATGGAAGATTGCGCAAATATTATAAAATAACACCGTATGGGCAAGCTCATATAGAGTACTTTATTCAAGAGTGGCAAAATGTATTAAAAGTATATGAGTTTATAAAAAACGGAAAGGACGAGAACACAATAAATGAATAAAAACGAATTTTTAGCCGAGCTTAAAATGCATCTTAGCGGATTGAGCGAAACAGAAAAAGATAAGATATTAGCTTTTTATGCCGAGAGCATAGACGATAGGGTGGAAAGCGGAATAACACAAGAAAAAGCAGTGCAAGAGCTTGGTGATATAAATGTTATAGTTCAAGACATAATGGCAGATATGCCATATGCGCCGCGCCAAAACGCGCAAAATACGGCAAACGCAAGCGGCATGCCATATGCGCCATACCAAAACGCGCAAAATACGGCAAACGCAAGCGGCATGCCATATGCGCCGCACCAAAACGCGCAGGCAAGTGTAAAAAGTGAAAGCAAAATTATTTGGATAATACTTGCCGTTTTAGGAATTCCTATTTGGCTTCCTATAATTATTTCGGTAATGGCGGTAATATTTGCGGTGTTTATATCAATTTGGGCAACTGTTGTTTCGCTTTATTCATTACCCATAGCTTTTGCGCTTACAGCTTTAGGTTTGCTTGTTTTTTGCGGTAGCCTTTTTGCAGTTAATGTATATTCAGGTTTTGCGGCAATTACGTTTGGCATTTTTTTAATGGGGCTAGCAATTATTTCTGCGGTGTTAATGGTTTTTATAACAAAGCAAGCAGCAAAACTAACCATGTTTATATCAAAAAAAATAATGTTGCTTTTTAAAAAGAAAGTTTAGGTGATACGTATGAAACATTTACTTATAATAGGCGCCACTTTAATGGGTGTTGGTCTTGTTCTTTTTGTTGTTGTGTTAGCTTTTGCAAGTTTTGACATTAGCAAAATTTCAACAAGTTATGTGTATGAAAAAAACAATTTTTCAACAATAGAAAACGGTAAAAACCTTGTAATTGATGAAGAAGTTGGAGATATTAGAATAGGCGTATCACAAGATGAAAACATAAATGTTACTTATTTTGAGGACAGTTTTCAAAGTTACACATTTGTTGATACAGACAGCGAGCTTATAATAACAAAAAACTACAAAAATAAGCCATGGTATATAAATGTAATTAAATTTGATTTTATAAAAAGCGAAAATTATTTACAAGTTCTTTTGCCGGCGGGATTTAGCGGTAACATAAACATTAATTCTTCTGTATGTAGTATTGATATGAATAACATTACTGCAAACAACTTAGGAATTGAAGTTACAAACGGAGATTTAAATGCCGAAAACATTAATGTAAAAAATATAACGGCAAAATTTGTTAACACAAACTTTGATGTTGAAAATATAAACGTGCAAACATTTTATTTAAAAACCACAAATGGGTCAATAGATATAGAAGAAATAACGGCAAATAACTTAGAAATTAAAACAGTAAACGGTATTATAAATGCAGAAATTGAAGGAGCAATGGAAGAGTATAGCATTGTTACAAACGTAACAATGGGCTTGAATAACCTGCCTAATAATACTAATGAAACCACAGATAAAACTATAAGCATAGAGGCGACAAACGGCGAAATAGATGTTGAGTTTACAAAGGATTAGTTAAATATTTATTATAGCGAAGCTAATATAAAAAACACTCTTTTACATTTTGCAATTAAAAAATGTAAAAGAGTGTTTTTAAATATTAATAAATTTAAGTTTATTGCAATGTGTAGTTTTTTACAAAATGTAAAAACATTAATAAATTAAATGTATAAAAAGTTATACTTCTTTGCCTTCGGTGCTAACGTATGGTAGTTGCCTTGCGGTGCTGCTTTTATAACTTGCCTTACTGTTATCACTTTGTTTTGTGGGGAGTGTAAACGAAAATGTACAATCAACGCCGTAATTACTCTCTACCCAAATGTGCCCGCCGCTCATGTTTACAAGAACTTTGCAAATATGCAAGCCCAGCCCACTACCCATTGTGTTTAAACCGCGGCTTTTATCTTCTTTATAAAAACGTTCAAAAACATACGGTATAGATTCAGGCGCAATGCCTTCACCTGTGTTGCGTATCTTAATTGTAACCTCGTCTTTTGAGGGTAAAACAAAAAATTCAATTTCTTTGTTATTGCTGCAAAATTTTATAGCGTTGTCAAACAAGTTGTATATTACTTGGTAAATTAAATCTGAATCGGCATAAACAATTGTGCGCACCGGTGTAAAACCTTTAAGTGTTATGCCCTCGTCTTTTATACGTTGTTCTGCGGCAAAGGCAACGCCTGTTATGTTTTCCCATATATCGTAATATTGCGAGTTTACAACGTACTCGTTGCTCTCTAGTTTTGTTATGTCTAGCATGTTCTTTATAAGGCGTGTTAAACGCCCGGATTCTTGCGACACTATGTCTAAATAATGGTCTCTGCTTTCAGGCGGAATAGTACCGTCTATCATGCCGTCTACAAATCCTTTAATTGTTGTCATTGGTGTGCGAAGCTCGTGTGCAATGTTGCCCATAAAGCTGGCACGGGACGTGTCTATTTTTTGCAAACTGTCGGCCATAGAGTTAAAACTACTGGACAATTGCGCAAGTTCATCGTTGCCCATAACGGCAACACGAACAGAAAAATCTCCCTTACCAAATAATTTGGCTGCGTGTGCAATGTTGCGCAAAGGAGTTGTCATGCGAGCTGTCATCCAAATGGATAGAACGCTTGAAATTACAAGCATAAGCCCGGCAGATAAAACAAACATAGATATTAGGCTAGACATGTACCCTAAAAGCATACTTGCGTCTGACAAAGCAAAAACATAACCTATATGAATGTTGTCACCAAAATATATAGGCTCGCCGTAATAGTAGTAAGCGGTGTCAAAAAAATTGTAAAAAGAACCTATACCATTTACGCTGTTATTTATTGCTATTTCAGAAAGCATACGCTCCGGTATGTTTTCACCTCTGTGCTCGCTAGTCATTACCGGGTCGTTACATAACAGTATTTTACCGTTTGAGTCTGCCATAATTATTAAATTTTCTGTTGCATTTGCCGTAAGCATAAGTTCTCTTGTAACGTTAACTGCATTTGCAATCGAAGAAAGGTTATCGTCTGCAACTTCATACTCTTTTAGAATTTTTAGGGTAATATCAATAGTGTTTTCTAAAGAACTTGTTCGTTCTCTTCTAAAAAGTTCTGTAGACAAATAAAGCTGTATTGTGCCCATTATTAAAATGCCGGCTAAAAGAACAATAGAAGTTGTATAAAAAAACCTTGTAGAAATACTTTTTTGCATTTATCTTACTCTTTTACTTCAAATTTATAACCTTTGCTCCAAACTGTTTTTAAAGACCATTCATCGCTAGTATCTTCTAGTTTTTCTCTTAGGCGTTTAACATGAACGTCTATTGTGCGAGAATCGCCGTAGTAGTCAAAGCCCCACACTTCGTCTAAAAGTTGGTCACGTGTGAAAACTCTGTTAGGGTGGCGCGCAAGGAAAAATAACAGCTCTAATTCTTTTGGTGGCGCAGCAACAACTTCTCCGTTAATTCGCAATTCATACCTAGACAAATCTACAACAAGTTTATCAAAAGTAATAATATCTTCTTCACCGCCATCGCCGGAATTCTTAGCGGTAGTGCGGCGTAAAACGGCTTTTATGCGCGCAACAACTTCTTTTGCATCAAATGGTTTTACCATATAATCGTCGGCGCCAAGTTCAAGGCCAAGTACTTTGTCAAAAACTTCGCCTTTAGCAGTTAGCATTATTATTGGGGTGTTGCCTTTAGAGCGTATTTTGCGGCATGTTTCCCACCCGTCCATTCTGGGCATCATAAAGTCAAGCAACATTAAATCAGGTTTATCGCTCTCATAAGCAGTAATAGCGGCTTGTCCGTCGTTTGCAATTGTTGTTGTGTATCCTTCTTTTTGCAAATAAAGGCGCAACAATTCGCAAATGTTTTTGTCGTCGTCTACAATTAATATTTTTTCGCTTGCCATAATAAATTCCCCTTAAAATATTGATTTTTTAAAATTATTACATAAATTTGTTGTTTTACTTACTTAATATGATATTATAATTTAAATATGTGTACAAAAAAAGTATTTTGTGTTACAGGAAAAAGAAAATGTGAAATTATTATAAAAATTTTAAAATTTTAACGTTATTATACTATAAATTTAAAATAATTTAAACCATATTTTAAATTTGTTAATGAGTAAATAATATAAAAATACAATAAAAAATTTGTTTTAAATGAGAACATGAAAAAAATTTGTATTTTTTATTAATTTAGTGTTGACAAATGCAATAATTTATAATATAATAGTTTTTGCCTTTAAAAAACTAAAGGCGCTTATATGGCGGTATAGCTCAGTTGGCTAGAGCATTCGGTTCATACCCGGAGTGTCAGCGGTTCGAATCCACTTACCGCTACCAACAGCTTTATGCAAAGCTGCAAACGTATTTGTTGCAATAGCGACGGATGTGAGGCGCTTACAGGTTTTCATAAAGCTATATTAGGCCCGATGGTCAAGCGGTCAAGACATCGCCCTTTCACGGCGGTAACCGGGGTTCGATTCCCCGTCGGGTCACCACTCGTCGCAAACTACGCTTAGTTTGCGACGACTTTTTTTGCAAAAT
>CAYJDK010000146.1:3919-5349 GCA_964368905.1 uncultured Bacteroides sp. | reverse complement strand
TACCGGAAGCTTGGGGTGGAGACGTAATTTGTATGCCTGTATCTGCAAAAACAGTGCAAGGCATAAAAGATTTATTAGAAATGATAAATTTAACATCTGAAGTAAAAGAGCTTACAGCCAACCCGGACCGCAAGGCAAAAGGTGCTGTTGTGGAAGCAAGGCTTGATAAAGGAAAAGGCCCTGTTGCAACAATACTTGTGCAAAAAGGCACATTAAAACAAGGTGATGTAATAATTGCCGGCACTGCCGTTGGCCGTGTTAGGGTTATGAGCGACGACCAAGGTAATATTTTAACAGAGGCAGGCCCTTCTACACCTGTTGAAATAACAGGCCTTACAGCAGTACCAAGCGCAGGAGATTTGTTTGACGCGGTTGAAGACGAAAAACTTGCGCGTGAACTTGCAGATAAACGTGCAGCACAAACTAAAGAGCAACAATTTAATGCATTTAAGAAAGTTACACTTGATAACTTGTTTAGCCAAATTGCAGAAGGCGAAAGAAAAGAACTTGCAGTTATTGTTAAAGCAGACGTGCAAGGCAGCTCAGAAGCTGTTAAACAAAGCCTTGAGAAGATATCTAACGAAGAAGTGCGCGTGAGAGTTATACATGCAGGCGTTGGTGCAATTAGTAAATCTGACGTTATGCTTGCAAATGCCGGCAATGCCATTATTATAGGCTTTAATGTTAGGCCGGACGATGTTGCAAGGGCAGAAGCAGCAAGTGCAGAAGTTGAAATGCGTATGTACAGAGTTATTTACGATGCTATTAATGATGTTACAGACGCAATGAAAGGCATGCTTGCACCAAAATACCGTGAAGTTGAGCTTGGACGCGCCGAGGTTAGAAATGTGTTTAAAATTTCTTCGGCAGGAACTATTGCGGGCTCTTACGTTAAAGACGGTAAAATTACACGCAGTTCCAAAATACGCCTTGTACGTGACGGCATTGTTATTACAGAAGATGAGATTGATTCTTTACGTAGGTTTAAAGACGACGTGAAAGAAGTAGCCACAGGATTTGAATGTGGTATTGGCCTTACAAAGTTTACAGACATTAAAGAGGGCGATATTTTTGAAGCATTTATTATTGAAGAATATAGAGACTAATTAAAATAAATGTGCATATAATAAATATGCTGTTAAAATAATTTGCTTTGCACACTTTAATAAACTTTTGCGGCAGAACGGAGAGTTTTATGGCACAAAGTAAAAATATGGCTCGCCTTAGCGAGGATATGAAGCGAGAAGTAATTAGTATTATAGGTGAAATGAAAGACCCAAGAGTACAAGGTTTTTTAACTGTAATGCGCCTTGAGGTAACTCAAGATTTATCAATGGCGAAAGTATACGTTAGTATGCTTTCGGGCGAAAATACAACCCAAGAGGCTACAAAAGCGCTTAACAAAGCGGCAGGTCATGTGCGAAGCGAAA
>CAYJDK010000146.1:0-3909 GCA_964368905.1 uncultured Bacteroides sp. | reverse complement strand
AATTGCAAAGAGAATGCATATTAGAAAAGCACCTGAAATGCGTTTTATTGCAGACAATGGAACACAATACGCAGGGCATATAAATGATGTTATAGCGCAATTAAACAAAAAAGACAACAAGTAATTTGAGTGATTTTATATTTTGTTAAATATTTGTTTTTTTTGAAAGAATGGAGAATTTAATGAGCGAAAAGCTTGACATAGTAAAAGCTGTAAGCAAACTATTACATGCAAATAATATATTAATTATTTGCCACAAAAACCCGGACGGAGACACAATAGGAAGTGCAGGCGCACTTTGCCATGCGCTTTTAAGTTTGGGCAAAACTGCAGCTGTTTTGTGTGCAGATGAAATATCACTTAGGTACGCATATGCGCAAATACCACTTTTTAACAATGAGTTTGAACCGGAATATAAAGTTGCGGTAGACGTTGCCGGTACTCAACTTTTTGGCGAAAGCATTAAAGAGTATACAAAACATATAGACCTTTGCATTGACCATCATCCGTCTAACCCGGGGTTTGCAGATGCATTGCTACTAGACGCAAGCGCTGCGGCAACAGCAGAATTGATGTACGAAGTAATTGTAAAAATGGGTGTAGAAATTACAAACATAATAGCAGATTGCCTTTATACAGGCCTTTCAACAGATACAGGGTGCTTTAGGTTTGCTAATACAACTGCAAAAACACACGAAGTTGCACGTAAATTGATGGAACATGGCGCTAATGCAGTGGAATTAAATTCAATTTTGTTTGAAAATAAGAGCAAAAAGAGAATTGCAATAGAGAGAGTAGCACTGGATAGTTTAGAGTATTTTTTTGATGAACAATGTGCTATGATAAACATAACAACAGAGCAAATGGAAAAAATAGGCGTTGAGCAAACAGATTTAGAAGGCATAACTGCAATGCCAAGAGCAATTGAGGGTGTAAAAGTTGGTATTACATTACGCCAGCAAGACTCGGGCACATATAAAATAAGCGTTAGAACAGCACGTGGAATAGATGCATCTAAAATATGTGCAGGACTTGGCGGCGGAGGCCATGAGCAGGCCGCAGGTTGTGAAATTATGGGTAATTTAGAAAGCGTTAAAACCGCAGTTTTAAACGAGGCAAAAAGGCTTTTGGATGCTTAGTAATTAATAGCATATGGCATTGCAATTTTATTGTATAATTTATTAGTATAATAAAGAGCTACTAATTTGTCGATATTTTATAATACGGGGGCAAAAAAGTAAAATGACCGGAATTTTAATAATGGACAAACCAGAAAATTTTACGTCTTTTGACGTAGTTGCGAAATTAAGAGGTATATGTGCAACACGCCGCATAGGGCACTCCGGTACACTGGACCCTATGGCAACGGGCGTGTTGCCTGTTTTTATTGGCGAAGCAACTAAAGCCGTGGATATGCAGCAAAACCACGATAAAGTTTATGAGGCGTGTTTTGTTTTAGGCATAAAAACAGATACGGCAGACATTACAGGCACTGTATTGGAAAAACAAGAAGTACCAAACAGCATAACAACGCAAAGCATTATAAATGTTTTAAAAACGTTTGAGGGCGAGCAAAGCCAAATACCTCCAATGTATTCTGCAGTTAAAATTAATGGCATACCACTTTACAAAATGGCGCGTAAAGGCGTTACAGTTGAACGCAAAGAAAGAAAAATTACAATACACGCAATTGAATACATTGAAAGCATAAATAATAACGAGCATAAAATACGCGTGCATTGCTCAAAAGGCACATATGTGCGCACGCTTATAGAGGATATTGCGATAAAACTTGGAACGGTTGCTGCGCTGTCTCAATTAAGGCGCACAAAAGCCGGCTTTTACGATATTAGTAAAGCAGTTACGTTTGAACAAGTACAAAAGGCAAAAGACGAAAACAACTTAAATAACCTATTACTTGGAATAGACACTGTTTTTGAACATTTGCCAAGCCTTACTGTTAACAGTGTAATATACAAACGCCTATTAAACGGTGCACCTACATATAAATTTAATGCTACAAACGGAGATTATAAGGTATTTGTAAAAACAGAAAAAAACACCAAAGTTTTCGTAGGGATATGTAGTGTTGAACAAAATATATTAAGTGCTAAAAAAATATTTATACGCCAAAGCGAGGATTTACACATTAATGGTAACGTATAATTCTTTAATTAATACAAACACAAAAGAAAATACAGCAGTTGCACTTGGCTATTTTGACGGTGTGCACAAAGGGCATAAACTTGTTTTAAATGCCGCAAAAAAAGCAGCAGAACAAAATAATTTGCAAAGTACTGTTTTTACATTTAGTTTAAGCAAAACACAAAACATTAAGGGCGGCAAAATATTTTCAGAAAATGAAAACAAACGCAGAGTTGAAAGCTTGGGTTTTATAAACTATTATTGCCCACCATTTGAAAGCTTTTGCAATTTAATGCCGGAAGAATTTGTTAAACATGTATTAATAGAAAAACTAAATGCAAAGCAAGTTTTTTGCGGCGAAAACTTTATGTTTGGCAAAAACAAAAGTGGCGACATAAATACTTTAAAAATGTTATGCGAAAAATATAAAATAAAAGTGAATGTACTTGGCACTGTAAAATATAAAGGCGAGGATATTTCGTCTACTCGTATAAGGAATAGCCTTTTGCAAGGAGATATTAATAGCGTTAATGAAATGCTGGAAGAGCCTTATAATATTGACTTTAGTATTATGCACGGCAATAAAATAGGCAGTACAATGGGTTTTCCAACCATAAACCAAACATACCCAAACGACATGACACAACCTAAAAGCGGTGTTTATATTACAAGTGTAGAAATTAATGGTGTTTGCTATGCGGCTGCAACCGGGCTTGGAAACCGCCCAACATTTAATGGAGAAAATGTTACGTGCGAAACGTTTATTATAAACTTTAACAAAAATTTATATGGCGAAAATATTGTTGTTAGTTTTTATGAATATTTAAAACCAACAGTAAAATTTAATACAAAACAAGAATTAGAAAATTATATAAAAAGTGCGGTAGAAAAAAGCATTGATTATTTTAATACAAATGGTATAATATAAATAAAAAATACTATAAGATTAGAAATAATTACAAAACAACAAAAAAGCATAAAAAAATAAGGCAGGTAAAAATGAACGGATTAAGTGCAAACAGGAATTTAACACTTTTAATGGACTTTTATGAACTAACTATGGCGGCAGGATACTTTGAAAAAAATTATGAAGAGAAAATAGCCGTATTTGATATGTTTTTTAGGAGGGTGCCTGACGCAGGCGGCTTTGCAATAGCGGCTGGCCTTGAGCAATTGTGCCAAATAATAGATAACTTTCATTTTACAAAAGAAGACATTGAGTATTTAAGGCAAAAGGATATGTTTTCAGAAGAGTTTTTAGCATATTTGCAAAATTTCAAGTTTCATTGTAATATAACTGCCGTGCCGGAGGGCACACCTGTGTTTCCGTCGGAGCCTATAGTAACTGTAGAGGGGCCAATAATTGAGGCGCAGCTTATTGAAACATTACTTCTTGTTACAATAAAACACCAAAGCCTAATTGCAACAAAAACCAACAGAATAGTACGCGCGGCAGAAAACAGGCCTATTTTTGAATTTGGCAGCAGGCGTGCTCAAGGGTACGATGCTGCTGTTTTTGGTGCGAGAGCAGCATATATAAGCGGCGTGTCTGCAACGGCGTGCGTGCTTGCAGACAGAGAATTTAATATACCAATAGTTGGAACAATGGCACATAGCTGGGTTCAAATGTTTGATACAGAGTATGAAGCATTTGCAGCGTACGCTAAAATATACCCTGATAACTGCGTGCTTTTAGTTGATACGTACAACGTTACAAAAAGTGGAATACCAAATGCAATAAAAGCATTTAACGACGTATTAAAA
>CAYJDK010000145.1:0-5370 GCA_964368905.1 uncultured Bacteroides sp. | reverse complement strand
CGTGTAACACACACTCTATCAAACCCGCAATTAAGCGGTATTGACCGGATGAATAATCTTACAGAGGCTTAACTTGTGCAAAGCTAAGTTCGGCCGGTGTTTCGCGCCCAAACATGCTAACAAGCACATCAACAGTTTTTGCCTCTTTGTTTATCGACTGTACTATGCCGATAAACCCTGCCATAGGACCATCTGTAATTTGTACGTTATCGCCAACGGCATAATCAAGTTGTACCGATTGCTTTTCAACACCTAAGTTTGCAACCTCTGCCTCTGACAAAGGTATAGGTTTAGATGTTGAGCCAACAAAGCCTGTAACACCGCGCGTATTTCGCACAATATACCAGCTGTCATCAGACATTACCATCTTTACAAGAACGTATCCCGGGAAAAGCTTGCGCTCTACCTCACGTTCTTTGCCGTCTTTAATTTCCGAAACTATTTCGGTGGGAATTTTTACGTCACAAATAAAATCTTTCAAGCGGCGGTTCTCCACCATTTTTTCAAGATCGTTCGCAACTTTGTTTTCGTAGCCGGAGTAAGTATGAACAACATACCATCTGGCGTTTTTATCTTGTTCTTCTGTCATTAACCGGCCCTCGCTTTCTTGTTTAAAAATTAAACAGCATCAAGTACCAAGCGCAAAACGAAACCAAATAATGTGTCAAGACCAAATATTAAAACTGAAGCAGCTAAAACAACAACTAAAACTATTATAGTGTTGTTTATTATTTGCTTTTTACTTGGCCAAACAACTTTTTTCATTTCGCCAAAAGTGTCACGAAAGAACTTGCTGATTCTTTTAAAGCTGTTACCTAACTTTTTAAAAAAGCCGGGCTTTTTTTCAGATTTGTCTGCCATTAAAACTCAGCCTTTCCTATTTTGTTTCACGATGAGAAACATGCTTTTTACAAAAACGGCAATATTTCTTCATCTCCAGCCTATCCGGGCTGTTTTTCTTGTTTTTCATTGAGTTATAGTTGCGTTGTTTGCATTCTGTGCATGCGAGTGTTATTTTAACTCTCATAATTCGGCACCTCCGTATAAAGTGGTTAAAAGCTGTAAAGCTAACGCTAAAACAGCTAAAAATTAGCCTCCCTCACAGAGCAGGCAGTGCACACAACGTACAATAAAAATGAGCACAAAAAAATAGACCTGCAAAAGAGGTATATTGATAATACCATATATAAAAGCAATAGTCAAGTATTTTAGTAAAGTTTAATAAATAATATTGTATATATTTTAAGCCACGCTAATAGTGCTTTAAAGTTTTAGCACAAAACAAATAATAACGTCTTTATCAAAAGTTAATGCTTATATTGTATATTGTTTTTTTACATGTTATAATTATAAAATAAAACATGCTTATTTAAAATAAATATGCCTATAATAATTTTGGAGTAAATAATATCATGGAACAAATACTTAAAGGTAATAGTGGCCAATTAATTGAATTTCGTTTGCCGCGCTGGGAGCAACTGCCGGACATGGAGCTTTATATGGACCAAGTAATAAGCCAGCTTGACAAATACCTTGCACCGCTGCAAAGTAACACAGAAGAACATTTTGTTACGCCAAGCATGGTTAACAATTATGTTAAACAGCAACTGCTACCACCGCCAATCAAAAAAAAATACAGCCGTATACATATGGCTCACCTTGTTTTAATATGTATTTTAAAACAAGTTCTTACAATACCTGAAGTTAAAGTTCTTTTGCACGACAAATTAACAATGCAAAAACACGAAAACATGGGTTTTGCATACGATTCTTTTTGTGTTTCTCAAGAAAAAGCTTTGGCAAAATTGCAAGACTCAAGTTTGCTTGACGAGAATAGTTCTAACTTCGCATTAGATGCAACAGTTCTTGCATGTGCCGGAAAAGCACTTGCCCAAAAGTTAATACGAGAAAAACAGCAACCTGCAGAAAAAAAACATGCTGAAAAAAGCAGTAGTAAGAAAAAGTAAATTACAACAATAAAAACAAAACATTCACAAACATTTTATTTTACAATATTATTAATAAGTGTCTTCAAATTTATGTAGACCGAACGGAGTGTGCAAATGTCACTAGAAAAAATGCGTGCCTTTATAATTAAATTTTTGTTTTTTTGCATAATTATAGGCGTTATTTACTTTTTATTCACGTATTTATTCCCACTAATAACACCATTTTTAGTAGCATTTATATTATCTTTTTTGTTGCAGCCTTCAATTAGGTTTGTATGTAAAAAAACAAAAGCTCCGCAAAAAGTGGTTTCTGTTTTAATTTTAATTGCATTTTATTGCTTATTTGTAACATTTTCTATTCTTGTAGGCAGCCAAATCATTGTTTATGCAAATAATTTGTTATTAAGTTTGCCTTTAATTTACGCAAATCAAATAGAGCCTACAATTGCAACGGCTATTTCATCGGTTGAATTGTTTTTTAGCGAACTTAACCCAAACATATCAGACTCTTTATTTTTTATAGACAATAACACTATAACCTCATCTTTGTCTTCTTTAGTAAGCAGTTTTTCAAGCAGTGCCATAGGCACGGCAACTTCTATTGCCACATCTGTTCCTACTCTTATTTTCGAGGCCTTAATAACCATAATTGCCTCTTTCTTCTTTGTGGGAGATTACGATAAAATTATAGCGTTTATTTTAAAAATACTTCCCGAAAGTATACGCAACACAATAATTATTGCAAAATCAAAAGGGTTTGACGTTCTTTTACAATTTGGAAGGGCTTATGCAATTCTGCTTAGCATAACTTTTATTGAACTTATTATAGGGTTTTCATTATTAGGTGTTGAAAATGCAATTTTATTTGCTTTTTTAACAGCAATTGTAGACATACTGCCTATTTTAGGCACAGGTACAATTTTAATTCCTTGGGGAATAATAATGTTAATTTTAGGTAATTTCCCTTTTGGCATAGGCATATTAATATTATATGCAATTATTACAGTTGTCCGCCAATCTTTAGAACCGCGCATTATAGGCCACCAAATAGGGCTTTATCCGCTTATAACTTTAATTTGTATGTTTGTTGGTTTGCATTTATTTGGCTTTTTGGGATTACTTGGTATTCCTGTTATTGTCACACTAATAGTACAACTTAATAAATCCGGAGACCTAAAGTGGTTTTAGCTACTAATAATTTTTGCATTAGTTTTGTTAAAATAAACATTTTACTTTACTCAATGCACTTTTCATTTATTAATACACATTCGATATTTATCCTTAAATTTTAAATTATTATTATAACAAAAAAGCTGTTTTTGCATTTACACAAAAACAGCTTTTTTTACGCTATAATAAATTTTTACTCGCCTCTTCATAAACAACATATCTGTCTTTTCCGGCATTTTTAGCCATGTACAACGCCTTATCCGCTTTTAAAGACAATTCCTCGTATACGTTACCGTGCTTTGGTGCAAATACCACACCGGCGCTAACCCCAACATTTTCAAGAGAAACACCGTGCAATGATATATTTTTTATGTTTGCAAAAATTCTATCTATCACATTTTCAATTGTGCTCTCTATTTTTATGTCGTTTAGTAATATTACAAACTCGTCTCCGCCAAGCCTACCCATAATATCCCCTGAGCGCAAGCTCTTTTTAACGGCACCTACAAATTCTTGCAAATAAACGTCTCCTGTTTGATGTCCGTATGTATCGTTTATTTGTTTAAAGTTATCTATGTCTATTATTAAAAGCGCGTGTACCATGCCATTTTGTTCACACTCGTAAAGTAAATCTGAAATACGCTCTTTTGCAGTTGCTCTGCTTAAGGTTCTTGTAAGCGAGTCTACATTAATACTAACTTGTAAGCTATTAGTTAAAAACTTGCTTGTTTCTAAGGATTTTACAAGATCTTTTCTTATTCTTCTTGCAATTAATTGTGTGCTTGTAAAATAAAGGGCAAATACCAAAACAATAATTAATGTAAATACAAATGTGCCGGAGTTTATTTCATCTACCATAGCTCCCATTACATCGTCTGAAACTATGCTTACCACACACCACGGCGTATTAGGTACTGCAATCATAACGGCAGAACGTTCATCTCCTGCAACAGTATATTTTAAAAGTTGTGCTGTGCCATTTTCCATGTCTACTTTTAAAGACTCGGGAGTATGTCCGTTTTTAATATCAAGCGTACCAATAAAGGAATACATGTTTCCGTCTACAAATAAATTTTCACTATTTCCGCTTAAAATAAGCGGTGTTCCGTCTATTTCACATAAATGAAAAAATGCCTCGCCGCCAAAACTCTTTAAATCAAGCAAACCACTAAATTCATCTAAATTAAAAGCTCCAAAAAGTTCCGCAACCTTTGTTGTTCCATCGTAAATAGGCGTTCCTATTAAAAAGAATTCTTTGCCCGTAACACTGTCAGTCAAAGGAGAATATATTGTAACTTCGCCCTCGCTTGATTTACCTAAAACAATCTCCTCATCTATATTTAAAATGTCTCCCTCGCAAGAAATAAGGTCTGCATCATTATAAGATAAATATATATTATCAAAATAATCGTTTTCTTTAAATCGTTTCAACTCTTGCATCATATCTTCTTCGGTTAAAGTGTTAGTTGTTACGCCTATTTTAATATTTAATAACACCGACGCAGAACTTTCCATAACCGCAGCAATTTTATCTGTCATGCCTGTTGCTATTTCCACAAGAAACGTATCATTCATTTGCTCTACTTTGCTTTGGTTGTAGCCTGCAAATGTAATAATTGCCAGTAATATTAAAATAGCAACTGCAATGCCACCAAAATAAAGCGATTGCTCGTGTTGTTTTGCATTAATACTATTATTTTTTATGCCTGCAAAAATGCTGTCATCTTCGCCATCGTCAACTTCAACGTCTTCAGGGTTTTCTTTTGAAACATTGTTAAGCTCTTCAAGCGGCATTGGTTTTGAGAAAAAATAACCCTGTGAAAAGCGCACACCACTATTAACAATCTTCTTTTGCATTGATGCAGTTTCAACACATTCTGCAATAAGTTTAACATTCATTTTTTCGCTTAAATAATAAATACTTTGTAATATTTGGTCATAGCTAATGTCTGTTCCAAGAAGTGTTGTTAAAGAGCCATTAATTTTTATATAGTCAATTTTTAAATTGCCTATTTCTATAAAATTAGAATATCCGGAGCCAAAATCATCTACTGCAATTTGTATATTATATTTTTTTATTTTATTTATAAAACTTCTTAAGTCTTCATAATTTTCAAAACGTTCGGTTTCAACTATTTCAAAAACGAATTGGTGCGTATTGCTCATACTATCAAGTTTATTAAACACAGTCTCACAAAAATGTTTGCTTAAAACATCTATTGCAGAAATATTAATAGTAATTATTTCTTGC
>CAYJDK010000144.1:0-5411 GCA_964368905.1 uncultured Bacteroides sp. | reverse complement strand
AAAGATTCAACTAGTGCAAAAAAATTAACAAATGGGATGTTATCCTGAATAATGTATCCTGTTCTCTGAATTTAAGTATTGTTTACTGTCATTTAGGGTGCCAGATAATTCGGGGGTGTAGATATATCGCACTATGGAAGGGCAAGCTCGCGGTAAAACGACCCTGATTATATGCACTTAATAACATATAAAAAACCTTGATACAGTTTTGTATCAAGGTTTTTTATATAGTTAATTTAAATTAGTGTAATCATATAATATAATGAAACCGTAGCATAAATTGCGGCAATAAACCATGCAATACTCAAAAAGTTTTTTGTTATAAGGTTTTTCTCTTTTGTATGTTTTCGGTATAAAAATGCCTGTATCCAAAAACAAATACTTAGTGCAAATACACAAATTAAATTTATTAAAGGTGAAACCCTAAATGTATAAACAATTAAAGCTGCAAGCATTACTATAAGTATTAAGTTTTTAACTTTTTCATAATTCATAGTACTTCCTCATTAAACACTTTTTATTAATATTATTCAATACCTACAAGCTGTTTCTCATGGTTTATTACATCTATTCTATTTAAATCAACACCATTTTGTTTGTTTTCTTGCTCAAATGTATCGCAAAGTTGCTTTGCAAGTTCATCTGCCTTTTTCCAGCAGATGTTTGTAAAGTTTATAATCAAATCAAGTGCTTTTTCAGTTTCGCCATTATCTTTATATTTTTTAGCTTCAAGTTCAACCTGTTTGCTTTCTATATCAAACTCGTTTTCAAGTTTTTCTCTATGTTCTTTTAACACAACAATATGTTTATTGTAATTAGACTCTACTGCAAGTGCAAGTCTTTCATATAGCCACCAAGCTGAATCTTCGCTGTATGTACCTTGTGCAATTTGCGAATTAGCCGGTAATTGCCCTGTTAAGTAAAATGGTTTGTATATAGATGTGCATGGAGTAGAAAAACAGCTTTGACAACTCATGTCATCTCCTTTAAATTCAACAATCATGGCTGCTGCTGTTTTACTTGAATTTGTATCTCGGCAATGCATACACACCGTTGTGTTCATAGCATGAGAAACATTGAACCTTGATTCAATTAGCTCGCCTTCAAAATGGTCTCTCATAATATTTTTCATTGTTTGGGTTGTAATTTCACCTTTATTACAATTTAAAAGTTTATCTATGCGGCATTTTCTTGCAAAGGCGTTTCTTTGCTTATCATCCGGTGCGCCATAGGCAAGTGCAAAGTTAAATTCTTCATCTTCTCTTGCCCATCCCTTTGCATAAGCGTATTCTTTTAAATCATCACAAGCTTCATCCCATTGTGTTTCAATTGTATAACAATTAGATACTCCAACAACGTCCTTAATTTTTTTTGCTACCCAGCGTCTGTTAACTGTTTCAAGTACCCAACCTTGTGTTTTATCAACTAAAATAAATAAGTTGTGGTAGCGCATATCTCGCAATGTGCTGGCATTTCCTCCCTGGCCATGCTTTTGTAATAGGTCTATAATAATATGCATTGCTTCATATGCCGTTTTACCTCTTTCAAGTCCAAGGCGCAACAAGTCCATACCTAAAAGCCCCGGTATAAGCTCAGGTTCATCTTTTGCCCAAGCAGCCTCATTGCCAATAACAACACCATGTTCGTTTAGTCCATGCTCAAAACCCCACATCCAAAATGGCTTAGAACCATTTAAGGCATATGTTTTTTCTACATCATCTATTTCAATATATGTGCATTTAAGTTTTGTGTTAGGTTCATTTATTCTTGCAGGAAAAGCTATAAATGGCTGTGATTCCGACATAGGTCTATCGCTGTTTTTTGCAAAAATATTGTTTTTGCTTTTAGTGCTGTTTCCAAGAGCAACAAAAGTATCACAAGACATAACTTCAGACATTTTTTCACCTCTAATTAAATACGTTGCCCCTTTTGGGGCAACGTTTATTTTATCACCTAGAAATAAGATCTATTACTATAACTCCTATATAATAACAAGTAAAGAAAATTAGTGCAATTGTGTGCAACACCCAAAATGAATCTTTTGGTTCTTGCTCATAATTAGTAACATTTGTGTCCGACATTACAGTTTCTTCGTTTAGGCTTTTCCACAAAGATTTCCAGTTTTTAATAAACATTATCAGCATAGAAATAGCCCAGCCGGAAGCGAGTATTGGAACAATATATAAAGTTTCGAACACATTTGCAATAAGGCCCCAAAACACTACTCCGTACATTGCAAAAATAAGCAAACCAATAACAATTGTTTTTACATCAAATTTCTTGTTATCCATTCTTTTTTGCTCCTTCCTTTAGCATATATTCCTTTTCCATTTGTCCCCATAAATCAGGTTTTTTCTCGCCAATCATATTACCAACAAAGAAGAAGATTGCGGAAATTATCATGCCAAATAACCCTGCTGCCATTGGGATGCCAAATAGTGGTGGCTCGCCCAAGAATAGCCAGATAATTGAACTTATAATACCCGATGTCATTGATAAGTAAGCAGACATAGCTGTTTTTGGTTTTCTTACAAAGAAAATTGCAAGAATTGGAACAATAAATACAGGAATTGTTATTTGCCCTGTGTAATATACAAGATCTATTAATGTTTCTGTAAAAGAACCTACAAGTATGCAAACAAATGCCATTATAACAAGTCCAACGCGTCCCCATTTTATCATTTGTTTTTGGTCTGCTTTTGGGTTTAATATATCTCTGTAAATATCGCGCCCAAAGTTTGCAGCACCTGCCATGAATACGCTGTTTACAGTAGATAAACCTGCTGCAACAAGTGCCGACATAACAAGACCAACCAAACCTACAGGTAACACTTCTACTATTAAATATAAAGTTACTTGGTCTGGGTTAGGTACACTTGACCCAATTAATATAACAGAGGTTAAACCGATTATAAGTAGCAACCAGTCGTGTGAGACCATTGCGTAAAGTGAGGAAAGGATACCATCTCTTGCTGTTTTTGAGTTTTTAGCCGAGTACGCCCTTGTCCAGTAAAGAGGGGAAATAACGGCTTTAAAACCTGCAACCGCAAAACCTATTATTTGTGTTACAGTAAATGTAGTGGTGGGCCTAAACATATCTGCTGTCCAGCCGTTGTTTGCAAGGCCTTGGGATAAAACACCTACTTGATTTATAGAAGCGTTTAGTGCGAAAAAGCCTAATAACGACAAGCCTATTGCCATCATAATATACTGTATAAAGTCGGTAGCAAAAACTGCATATTGCCCTGCAACAAGGCAATATATAACAACAAAAATGGCAGCTAAGCAAATGGCTACAAATGTAGAAATACCAAAAACAAAATTTAATACAAGTGCTATTGCAACCATTTCAGATGCAGGTAACACCGCAGTATAAAGGAAAAACGCAACGCCTGAAAACTTTTTAACGCCACTACCGTATGCTTTGCCAAAAATATCTGCAACTGTGTAACCGCCTATCAAACCACCTTAAAATGGTCATTCATATTTTTTGAATATTTGACGAAAAATCCGCCAATAAGTGGAACAATTACTATGCCTGCAACAATAATAAGTTGGTCTAATACTGTAATACCCATTTAAAATTCTACTCCTTCTATGTTTTTATATTATTACCCCTAAATGTAATGTTCAGTGCCTCCTTTCGGTATATAATAAAATGATTGTATATAAGCTTTAAGAGTGCTTTAGCTTATATTATTTTTAATAGACTTTTTAGCTGTTTTGTTATTGTTTGCGAAAATTGCCATGATAGTTACAGACAAAACGATTAAAAAGCTACCAATAATGCTTTGCAAAGTTAATTCTTCGCTAAAAATGGCAAATCCTGCCAAAATACTAACAACGGGCTCTACCATATTTAAAACAGATGCCTTAGTTGCGCCTAAAAGTTTTATACCAACAATAAGTAAGGATAGTGCCATTACTGTGCAAAAAAGCGCTAATAATAAAATATATACTATTTGGTTGCTTGCAAGTGCATTCGGCATAACATTTATTTTGTTAGTAAGTAAAAAAAATACTGTTGAAAACGTCATAATGTAAAACAATGCAGTAAAACTGTTTAAATTGCTAAAAGAACTTTTTTTGTTACTTACTACATAAACGCCGTAAGTTAAGCCGGATAATGTTGCATATATTAATCCTATTGTCGAAAATCCGCTTTTTATGTCGGCAAGTAAAAACAAACCCGCTACAATAAGAATCACACTTAGTGCCGTTGCCATTGTTAGCTTTTCTTTAAACATAATAACCATTATAATAATTACAAATAATGGATACGAAAAATGTACCATTTGAGCTAAACCACCGGGAAGTAAATTGTACGATAGCGATAAAAACATAGCCGTCATTCCATATCCGAAAATTCCAAAAAGAAGAAGCTCTACAAATTGCTTTTTTGATACCTTTAAAGATATTTTAAAACACAAGCATATCAACAAGCTTGCTATGCTTGAAATAGAAAATCTGTATATTACTATACTTTGTGAGTCCATACCGCTTTGAAGAAGTGCAGTTGATATAGTTGGAACTATACCATATAAAATTGAAGCGCCTAAAATAGCCAAAATTCCTTTAATCATTTTTTTGCCTTTCGGTATATTTTTTGATATAAAGCATGTGCTAAGAAAGTTAATTTATTGCATATTTTTACCCATCAAAATAATTCTCATCAAACGTTCAGTACAATCCTCTAAAAGCTGTGGAGAATTTTTTATAGCCTCATCTAAACACATTGCTTTGTTAACGTTAGACATAATACTGTCTATTCCGAAATCGTAAACTTTATGGGCGTCTTTTCCTATGTCGCCAACAATGGCAATTACAGGTATATCTTTGTAACTCTTTACAATTTTTGCAACGCCAACAGGCACTTTGCCGTTTGTGGATTGCCCATCAATTTTTCCCTCGCCTGTTAAAACAAGGTCTGCGTCTTTAAGGTGGTCTGTAAGCTTAACCTCATTTAGCATTATCTCTATGCCGCTTTTAAGCGTTGCGCCGCAAAAAGCTACAAGTGCCGCACCAAGCCCGCCTGCAGCACCGCCGCCTTTTAAGTTTAGTACGTCAATGCCACAATCTTTTTTTATTACTTTTGCAAGTGAGTGTAAATTCTCGTCTAGTTGTTTTGCCTTTTGTGGGCATGCACCTTTTTGTGGGCCGTATATGTAAGAAGCACCATACTCACCGCAAATTGTGTTTTGAACATCGCTTGCAACAGTTATTTCACACTCAAAAATTCTTTTGTCAATTTGTGTTGTATCAATAGCAACAACACGCTCGGTTTCTTTGCCGCCAAAGCCCACCTCGGCACCTTGTTTATCTTTAAAGCTAACCCCAAGTGCCTGTGCCATGCCCATTCCGCCGTCGTTTGTGGCGCTACCACCTATGCCTATAATTATTTTTCTAATGCC
>CAYJDK010000143.1:296-5431 GCA_964368905.1 uncultured Bacteroides sp. | reverse complement strand
AACGCTAAAAGCAAAGAAATATTAGTTTTATTTTAATATAGTGTTGCAATTGTTTTGTATTTGTGGTATTATGTACAAACATTATGTATTTGATATAGTGAGATGCTTTGGCATCTCACTTTTTTACGCGTAGCTATAAAAAAGATACCTACACAAAACAAAGGAGATTTATGACAACAACCACTTTTGCACAGCTTAGTGTGCACCCAAACATGCTAAAGGCCATAGACGAAATGGGCTTTACAAACACAACACCGGTACAAGAGCAAACAATACCACTTACCCGCTCAGGTGTTGATATCTTGGCACAATCACAAACAGGAACAGGCAAAACAATGGCTTTTGCAATACCTGCGGTAGAACGTATACAACCGGGCACAGAAAATATTCAGGTGCTTATACTTTCTCCAACAAGAGAGCTTGCACAACAGTGTGGAGACGAAATACGTAAACTTTCGCCGTATATGCCACACATTAAAACGGCAGACATTTACGGTGGAGCAGATTATAAAACACAGTTTAGATTATTGCGCAACGCAAACATGGTTATTGGTACGCCCGGGCGTATAATGGACCATATGAAACGTGGCACAATTAAACTTAATAAGCTTGAAATGATAGTTTTAGACGAAGCCGACGAAATGCTTAACATGGGCTTTAAAGAAGACATTGAGACAATATTGCAAGACGCACCAAAAGAGCGCCAAACAGTGCTTTTTTCTGCAACAGTGCCAAAGGCAATACTTGATATAACAAGGCAGTTTCAAAAAGACCCTGTGCAAATTAACCTTGTGCAAAACAAGGCAACGCTTAAAGAAATTAAACAAACGTATGTAGACGTGCAAAAGCACCACAAAGACGCGGCTTTAAAATTGCTTATAGCGTACCATAAACCACAGCGTGCCATAATTTTTGCCAACACAAAAAGCATGGTAGACGAGCTTGTAGAAATGCTTTGCGAAGCAGGCTACACAGCACAAGGCATACATGGAGACATGAAACAACAACAGCGCACAAACGTTATGGCAACGTTTAAAAAGGGCAAAACAGAAATTCTTGTAGCAACAGACGTTGCCGCACGAGGAATTGACGTTAGCGACATTGATTTTGTGTTTAATTATGATTTGCCAAGAATGAGCGAGTATTATGTGCACCGTATAGGGCGTACAGGGCGTGCAGGGCGTAGTGGCACGGCAATAACACTTTGTTGCGGTAGGCAACAAGTTGCAACAATAAAGCGTCTTGCCCAAAAGTTGCAAAGTAATATTGAACAAGTTGCGGTGCCGGGCGTTAAAGATATAAAAGAAAACCACACAAACCAAAACATAGAAAAAGTAAAAAATGCAATAGATAGTGAACAAAGCACGCACGGCAAAAATATGGTAGATGCATTAATTAATAGCGGATATGCACCGTATAATATAGCTTGCGCACTTGCAGATATGCATTTAAAAGGCAGTATGGAAAACCTTGAGAGTTTACCGCAAATACCTAAAAGTGCAACATCACAAAAAAGCGAGCGCAGAGGCGGCAACGATATTGAAAAATCACGTTTTGGCAGAATTAAGCTTAACATTGGTGCATCTTCACGTTGTAGTGCAAACCATATAGTTGGCGCTATAACAGAGCGAACAGGAATTAGCTCTAAAGAAATAGGCAAGATAGTAATTGATAAAGAACACACAATGGTTGGAATACCGTCAGAGCTTATAAACAGCGTTGTAATGGCCATGCAAAACATTAAAATATGCGGTAAACCTGTACAAACCTCAGAACTACAAGAGCGCAAAAAAGCAAGAAAAGTTGCAGGTGCATATGCAAGGTCTTCGTCGGAATTTGCTAAAAAACCGTATAGGCGCAAAAGAAATAACAAAAGAACTGATAGATAATAAAAAGCAGTTAAAAGCAGATGCTTTAAATTGTGCAAACTAAAGTAAAAATAATTACATTGTATTGCGCGCCAATAAAATTTATACAATAGCTTAAAAGCAAAAAAACAAGTAATACAAAACCCCCATAAATAAGCGGTAAAATTACCGTTTATTTATGGGGTATGTTTTTGTAACAATTTAAGTTTTACTAAAATAATATAGTGCTAAAAAATATGCATAATTAAACAAAACAAATTTAAATATTATTTTTTGCTTTAAACTTTACATGTTTTTTTATAATAAGTAAAATTTTGTTTTTAAATATTACAAAAAGTAGGGTAAATAAGCTAATAATCTCAAACACTCTAAAAGTTAAAGGAGATTTATACTTAACACTAACATTGCCACTTTCTTCACTTGCAATAAATGCAACCCTACCAAATTCGTGCTTTATAGGCGCAACCTCAACTCCGTTTACCAAAATTTCGTAGTTTGGAATATAACTTATAGGCATAGAAATAATATTTTCTTCGCCTTTTGTTAAGTCCATTGTATAATCAAAAGTTGAAATTGTGCCATACCTATAAAGGTTTTCAATTTGCAGTGTAGTGTTATCACTTTCAATTAGCGGGTGCTCGCCTGCCATAATGTCGGTGTTGCTGCCCTCTACAAGGTATTCGCCTTGGCCTATGGACAAAATGTTGTCAAAGTTGTTTTCGTAGTAATGCTTGGTTTCTGTTCTATACACATTTGTGTAAATAGAAAATTCGTAAAGAACCGTTGTTGAAATTACGGCTAAAATTGAAAAAATTATACACGCGGCTATTTTGTGGTTTGCCTTTTTTATCCATAAGCAAATTGCAACAAACACAATAAACGTTGCACAAGGGAGTATAATTGAAAGCAGCCTGTAAGGGAATTGTATAACGTCTATTGCGGCGCCGATAAGAGGAAGCTCTACTAAAACTTCCCATGGGAAAAACGCGGTTGTTCCGATAATGCATACTACCGTTATACAAAGCAAAATATCGGCATATTTTATTAAACCATTGTGCTGTGCCTTTTTGTAAAATAATATTCGGCATAAAACGTACAAAAGCATGCCTAAAAGCAGTGCCCAGCCAATAGGATGTGGGCCAATATCCGCTAAGTTGGCAAAATTAAATAGCCTGTAAACATCAAAAGAAGCATAGCCAATAGGGCTTTGAGATCGGCCAAACACGGCAAGGCCAAGCTGTGTCATCATTAATAACATTGGGCCTAAAAACCAAACGTTTAAAAGTGCCGTTATTACTGCTGCATATATAAGTGTAAGTATACGTTTTTCTTTTGTAAACAGCTGTTTTATTAAAACAAGCACAACTATAAAGCAAAAAACAGCTACCATTTCTGTTGAAATAAAGTGAGATTGCAAAACGCCGCAAGCTCCTATTACAAGATAAAAATAATCTTTTTTGTCTTTGAAAATAATGGCATAAAGGCCGTATAAAACAAGCGGTAAAAAAGTAATTGCGCTAACTTCTCCAATAGCACTGCGGTAATAAAGGCAAATTATCCTATATGGATTAAGCAGATAAATAATGCTTGCTGCTGTGGCAATATATTTGCTATTAAAAAACTTTTTAAAAGCAATATAACTTAAAGTAAGCGTTAAAACGTTTATAAAAACTATAAATACCTTAAAAGCCGTGGCGGTGCTAACACCAAGTATTGAAAGAAATGCGGGTAAATATAACATTAATTCAGGGTAAAACAAAGAGTTTGGGTAGCCGTAATTATTTATAGTGCCACCATGTACCCTAACGGGGAATTGCCCGCTTTCAAGTGCACGTGCCAGCCCTTCTATACGTGCAAGGTGGAAATAAGTGTCGTGCCCCATTAAAAGCTCTGCTGAAAAAACAGGTATTGATGCCACAAAAATAGCACCTGCCATAATAAATAAAAATGCAAGCATTACATTTTTGCAGGGTATTTCCTCGCCGTAAAATTGAATAGGGGACTTATTTTTATATTTATAGTTAATTATAATAAACAAAGTTATTGCAAATAATATTGTAATAAAAATATAAAAAAATGTGTCTGTATAAATATAATTATTGCTTGCCATTGTAACGCGCCCAATTGTAAATGCAGGGTCTACCGTTTCAAATACAATGTATAAGTTGTCAATGGGCTGATCTAGAACAAATTCTGCCCTTAGGCTGCTGTCGTCTTTGCTTAAATTTTCGTTAATAAAAATTTTTGGGCCTGAATTATCTGAAGAAACATAGTCTCCTGCATATATTTTAAAATTAGTTATATTATCAGATGCGGCATATTGTAATTCCACTTCGTACTCGCCACTTTTTAAACTAACGTTGTTTTTAGATATAATTTTTATATCGCCTGTTTTGTTAAACATTAAATATTCTGCCGTATCGTTTGAATATTCATCTGCATAAGATACTCTAAAATCATTAGATTGATAAAAAGTGCGGTAGTACTTATCGGCACTTTGTCGGCTAAAAAAAACAGCGCATATGCAAAGTGCAATAAAAAATATTGCAAGGTATTTAGTTTTAAAAATTTTCATAACGTTTCCTACTTTTTATATAAATTTATAATATCAGATGTAAATTCTTTGTGTTTTAAATACCCGTTTTCAAGTGCTACAGTTTCAAGTGGGCGCTGCAAAATATTATCGTATAATACTATTTTAAAATTAGATTGCTGTGACATTACCGCTGTTTCGTTTAAATAAATTTGTGCGTCGTTTTCTATAAAGTCATACGCAACATTTCCATCTTCACCAAACAAGTCAAAATTCAAGTTGTGAGTATCTGTTAAGTTTTCACCGTTTACATTTACCGAAATTGTAAATTTTTCCTCGTCTAAAGGAAGCGTTACATTATTTGCTTTTAGTATTTCAAAAACATCTTCGTTTAATTTTTCTCCGTTATTAATTATAAAAAGCGAGTATGCATCATCGGCAAATGCTTTGTTTAAATATGCTTCAACGTCTTTTTCTGTCATAATTTCGTTTGCGTTTACAACGCGTGTAAATTTGTTGTAGTCGCTGTTTAATGCAGCATAATTTGCAGTGTCTTGCTTTTCTTTTTCAATATAATTTTGCAGTATTAAAGATAAATCTTGCGTTACTTTAACGGCACCGTAATAATTTAAATGCCCCATGTCTGACAAATCTTCGGAGTAATTTATGTTAATTCCGTCTTTATGCGTTGTGTTGTAGTTGTAAAATTCTATATTGTTTTCGCTTGCGTATTG
>CAYJDK010000143.1:0-271 GCA_964368905.1 uncultured Bacteroides sp. | reverse complement strand
TCCAGTTGTAAACTTCAACTTCGTTGTCTTGGTAAACATACGGTACCATAGTAAAAATTAAGCGTATATCTTCTTTATTGCAAAGCTCAACAATTTTTTGCAAATACTCTATTGAAAATTCATAAGGTAAAGTAATATTATCAGAGCTGGCGTTTGGGTCCTTTAAATTACTGTCTGAATTAAATGTTACGCCGTAGCCTTTTAAAAAGTCATTATCATTATGGGGGCTGTACGTAAACATTTTTTCGTTTAAATTTTTCCATCTTGTGTG
>CAYJDK010000142.1:0-5483 GCA_964368905.1 uncultured Bacteroides sp. | reverse complement strand
CGCGCTGTGTGCCAAAGCCCGTATACTTAATTCTCTGTTCGCATTCAGGGCAAGTTTGTGGTACCGGTTGTATGTTTTTGCCGCAATAATGGCAAAGCAATTTATCGTCTGCTTTATGGTAAACCATGGGAACACTGCAAAATTCACATTTAATTGTTGTTGCACATTTTGTGCACATTCCCACGGTTTTATAACCGCGCCTATTTAATAAAAGTATAGCCTGGTTTTTATTTTGTATTACATTTTCAAGCTCGTTTTTAAGCTCTGTGCTAATAGCTCCTGCATTGCCAAGTGCAAGCTCTGTTCGCATATCTACAAATTGCACTAAGGGCAAAGGCATTTTATTGTAACGCTGTGTTAGCTCTACAAGATTAAACCTGTTGTTTTTTGCAGCATAGTAACTTTCTACACAAGGTGTGGCACTTGCCAGTACTAAAAGTGCTTTATGGTACATTATGCGCTGTTTAGCTATGTTATGCGCACTATATCTTGGCGATGATTCCGAATGGTAAGTATGCTCTTGCTCTTCGTCTATAATAATAATTCCTATATTATCAAGCGGTGCAAATATTGCACTGCGTGTACCAACAACAACGTTTGCCTTGCCGCTTTGTATTTGTTGCCACTGTAATAAGCGCTGTGTATGGTTTAAGCCTGAATGTTGCACCGCTACACTTTGCCCAAAATAAGATTTAAGCTTATATATCATTTGCGGTGTGAGTGATATTTCCGGCACAAGAATTAGTGCTTTTTTATTGCATTTTAAAGTTTCTTTTACAAGCTTTAAAAAAACAAGTGTTTTACCGCTAGACGTAACCCCATGTAAAAGCGCAACACTTGCTTTGCCACTTTGGCGCATATTGTTTAAAATTTCAAACGCTGTGTTTTGTTCTTGAGATAATTTTATTTTACCACTTGAAATAGTATAATTTTCATAAACTCTTGCGTTTTTGTCTTGCAAAACAAGTTGCAAAATGCCTTTTTCACACATTCTTTTTAGCACGTTTTTGCTTATGCCAATTTGTTCAAGCTCACTTTGTTCAAGTGTTCCCTCGCCTATAAAATCCCAAGCAAGTTTTTGTTTTGCAGTTAACTTTTCTTTATAATCACATCTTTTATAATAACTGTCGGTGTAACGAATTATTTGCTTTTGCAATTTATAACCTGTATCTGTGCTAACGCTTTTATACTGTGCTCCGTATGGTATTATAGCCCTTAATGCATCATAATACGTGCAAAACGTTGTTTGTTTTAAATGGTGCACCAAACTTAACAATTCTTGTGGTAATGTTGTGTCAAGCGGTGCCGAATCATATATAGATTTAAGCCTATTATCATAATTATTTTCGTATTCATCTAAACTTAAAACAATGCCCATGCGAGGTTTTGTGCTTCCCCTACCAAATGGCACTAAAACCATACTGCCTATTTGCACGTTTTGGACTAAATGTGCCGGTATTTTATATGTATAAAGTTTGTCAAATTGAATTGTTGCACTGCTTACGGCAACTTGAGCCGTATTAGGCATATTTTGTCCTCCTGTGCTAAATTTTATAAAGCAATTATTACTCTTGCGTTTTTAGCTTTATAATTTCATATATTTCTTTTGCACACACTTCAATATCCTTGTTTTCTACTGCAAAGTCATATTCATCTGCCAGTTTAACCTCTATGCTGGCACGGTTTAAGCGTTTGTCAATGCTCTCTTGTGTTTCAGTTGCCCTGCTTCTTAACCTATTTTCAAGTTCTTGCATACTTGGCGGGTACACAAAAATTGTTGTGCTGTTTTTGTAAAGTTTTTTAATATTTGCCGCTCCTTGCACTTCAATTACTAATAAAATTATAGTTTTTTCTTGCATTGCTTTTTCAACTGCAAATTTTGGTGTTCCGTAATAATTTCCACAATAATTTGTGTGCTCAAGCATTTCATTATTTTCTATTTTTTCTAAAAAATCTTCGTTTGACATAAAATAATAATGCACAGCATTTTCTTCGCCACTACGCATTTCACGAGTAGTGGCAGATACAGACTGTTTAATATGAGGATACATTTGCTTTAATTTAGCAACAACTGTGTCTTTGCCGGCACCGGATGGACCTGAAATTACAAACAAATATTTTTCATTGTTCATTAAGTAGCGCCTCCTCATGCTCGTCATGGTTTTCAGCAAATCTATTTGCAACTGTTTCAGGTTGCAATGCAGATAATACTACATGCTCTGAATCTGTAATGAGCACAGCCCTTGTACGCCTACCGTAAGTTGCGTCTATAAGCATACTTTTATCTCTTGCCTCTTGTACTATACGCTTAATTGGCGCAGACTCCGGGCTTACAATTGCTATAAGCCTTGTTGCATTTACCATATTTCCAAACCCAATATTTATAAGTTTCATTGTGTCCTCCGCTATAAAATTAACTTGCTTTTTAATTAATGTTTCTTACTCTATATTTTGTATTTGCTCTCTAATTTTTTCTATTTCAGATTTCATGTTAACTACAAGCTGTGTTACAGATAATTCATTGCATTTGCTTCCTATTGTATTTGTTTCTCTGTTAATTTCTTGTGTCAAGAAATCAAGTTTTCTACCGGATACGCCACCTGTATTTAAAATATCTCTAAATTGCTGTATATGGCTGCGCAAACGTACTGTTTCTTCATCTACTGCTGTTTTATCTGCAAAAATTGCGGCTTCTGTTAAAATACGGTTCTCATCAATATTTGTGCTGTCAAGAACTTCTTTTAAACGCAAAAATAATTTTTCCCTGTACTTTTGCAACCTGTCTGCGCTGGAGTTTTCAACAACCGCTATGCTATCCTCAATAAAGTTAAGCCTATGCATTGCGTCTTCTTTTAATTTTGCACCCTCTGCTTTTCTCATGTTAATAAACTGAATAATCGCATCGTTTGCCGTTTCTTTAACGTCTTGCCATAATTGTTCCTCGTCTTGCTCTGTCTTTTTCATAACAAATACATCATTAAACCTTGCAAATGTTTGGGCTGTAACGTTATTTTCAACGCCTAGCTCTTCGGCTATTTGTTTAAACGCCTCGTAATAACCTTTTGCAACACCAATGTCGGCACTAATTGTAACGTCACTTTCTTTTATGCTTTGTATGGTTACATAAATTTCAACTTTACCCCTTGTAATGCTCTCACAAAGTAATTTTTTTAGTTTGTCGTCTAAAAATGCGTATGCCCTGGGTATGCGGGAAGAATATTCAAAATACCTGGAATTTACACTTTTAACTTCAACGGATATTATTTTTGTGTTAATTGTTTTTTCACTTTTCCCATAACCCGTCATACTTAATATCATATTAATGTTACTCCTTAAGCGGCATATAATAAATGCCGATAGTTATTTTTATTTTACACTTTTTTTGCTAAAATTGCAACAAAACAAACGCATTGTTAATAAGCTATTATAAAAAACTATACAAAATTTTACAAAGCCAACAAAATATAATTAAAGTATACTAAATAACTTGTTATTACGTGCAAACGCTACGTATTTAATACAAAATATGCCTTTTGTGCTTTATATAATACTTTTTGCTTATTGCCTTTACTTAAGCTATCAGGCAACAATTACAGAAAATGCCAACAAGTAACATTAAACGCTACTTGTTGGCATTTTTAAATTTTACATCTTAAAATTTAAACTCTTCCATCATAGAGCTTAATATTCCTGCTTGACCTGACAACTCTTCGCTTGCAGCAGCGCTTTCCTCACTTGTAGCACTATTTAAATGCACAACAGCAGAAATTTGTTCAATGTCGTTTGTTGTTTGCCTTAAACTTTCTGCTTGCTCTTTGCAAGCAACAGATATTTCATCAATTATTACAACCATCTCATTAACTTTCGATGCCAAGTCTTCAAACGAGAGATTTGTTCTTCCCATTATTTGAACGCCCGAGTTAACCGTTTCAACAGATTTACTTATTAGCTGATTTGTATCTTGTGCTGCGTCGGCAGAGCGCTGTGCTAAATTTCTAACCTCGTCTGCTACAACGGCAAAACCACTTCCTGCAGAACCTGCACGAGCTGCCTCAACTGCGGCATTTAATGCCAATATATTTGTTTGGAAAGCAATTTCATCTATAACTTTAATAATACTCGAAATGCTCTCAAAAGTATTATAGATATCGTCCATTGCGGCTTTCATTTCCAGCATTTCACCCATTGTAACTTGCGTTACTTCTCCGGAGCTTACTGCTAAATTATTTGCCTTGTCCGCATTGCTAAAGTTTAAACTTACATTGGCAGATATGTCAGAAAGTTTATTAGATAATTTTTCAATGCCATCGCTTTGTTCCATTGCACTTGAGGCAAGCGCCTGTGCACCTTGAGATACTTGTTGCGAGCCTGCTAAAATTTGAGAAGATGAATCTGCAACTTGTGAAAGTGCACTGTAAACAGACTGAATCATTTTACCTATAGATAAATATAATTCTTGCCATTGTCCAAGATAAAGCTGCTTTTTATTCATTTTAATAGTCCAATCTCCACTTGAAAGCCTACTAAAATTATCAACCATATCTTCGTTAATTTGTGTTAAATTCTCTTGCATTTTTAGAAAGGAATTTGTTAGCATTCCTATCTCATCGTTTTGGGTTTGTATTAATTCAAAGTTAAAATCTCCCTCGGCAATGGAATTTGCCGCACTTACAACCTTGCTTAATCTATTTGTTATTACTTTTTTAACAAAGCCATTTGCTATTACTATAGAAACTAATAATATAACAATGGCAACTATCGCATTTGTTATGGCAGTTGAAAATAGTTGCGGCAATATAGTATCTACAGGCACGCCTGCAAATAATATCCCAATTATCTCGCCATTACTATTTTTATAAGGAAGATATGAACACCGATGTTTAACCCCAAATATCTCTGCATCGCCAACGTAATGTTCACCTTCATTTAATACTATATTAGCAATTGTTGGGTCAAGAACTGTGCCAACCGCACGCTCTCCGTTTGAAATAACTGTTGTGTAAACCCTTTCGTCACCGTTAAATATAGTAAATTCATACCCGGTTGCCTCTTTTAAATTATCAAGAATTTGCGTTTTGTCTTGTTCTAATAAATCATCTGTTCCTGCAATGCTCAACTCAAGTAGCCTTGACCCGTCAACACACTGATCTTCAACCACATTATACAGCATTGACCTCGACTCAAAATAAGCAACCGAAATTAATATTGTTACAACAAAAAAAACAACTATTACTAAAAGTGCAACTATTTTTGTTGACATTTTTTTGATTTTTTCTTTTTTTATAACATTTTTCATTATTAGCAACCTCTTTAGAATATATTAATATTCTTATTTTTTATGCAAATTTCGATACGTTTTATAAAATAATTATACTAGTATTTAAATAACATTGTCAAGCAATGAACAACGCTTAATTTAAAATAATATTTTTGCTTTTCACGTGTAAAATTACATCATTGGTGCAAAAATTCTAAAAATAGCG
>CAYJDK010000141.1:0-5593 GCA_964368905.1 uncultured Bacteroides sp. | reverse complement strand
ATAATCAACCGTTTGTTAAATAATTATAATTTTTAGGCAAAAAAACAGGCAATGGGTTAAACTTAAATAACACATTGCCTATTTTTTGCATCTACTACTATAAAACTAATTTAAATATAAGCTTTTTTAGCTTAATACAAGCTTGTTTGATTTTCAATAACACTATAACTATCCCTATTTGTAATTATGGCATTAGGATTTACTTGCCCAATTAAAACAGGAAGGTTAGGATTATGGCTTGCCATATTATAAAGTACAGTTTTTTCGCTTTTTAAAGCGTAACAATAGCTGCAACCGTTTGCACAACAATTATATGTTCCTATGTCAATGCTATTTATGCAAGAGCACTCACTTCGCTGATTTTTATCTTTATTAACATTTATTTTACAGCCTAAAATTTGTTCAATTAATTCTTTATCTATACATGCGCCGTGTTTTATACCAAACTGCTCTAAATCTATTTTTTCAGCGCAAGTAAAAAGTAGAGCTCCATGCTCTTTTGCAATTTTAGAAAAAAATTCTGCTAATTCAAAAATATTTTTTTTGCTCATTTTGTAAGCTGGATCGTTTCCCATTCGAGTTGTTACATTTTTATAATTGTCTACAAAGCTAATAACACATCTTTCGGTATAGTTTGATAATTTTTTTATCATATATAAAAATTTCTCTTTATGGTACTCCAATGTATACGTATCAGAAATGATAATTGGGTCATACCGCCATACTACTCGTTTTTTTCCTATTCTTTCGCTCAATTTTATAAAAGTATCAATTAAAAACTCTTTGCCTGGCAGGCCCTTTTCTGTTTCTTTTCCATAAGGTGTAAGTGTAAACTGAAAATAATACGGATATCCCATTTCTTCTATTATTGGTAAAAATTTTAAAAAAGGGTTTGGGTTTTTAGTCCAAAAAACTATCATATCAACAGCATCTCTAGTTAAAATTGCTTTAGAATAGCGGTTTGTATTATATGGGTTTTGAATTAAAACATACCCTTCTTTTAATCTGTTTACAAACCACTCACCATAGTAAGATGGTATATCAGTCCTTCTGGTTGCACTTATTATCATTGTACCACCTGTTTTTCAAAAAAGTTCTTTGTGCGTATTGCTTTTTACCGTTATCATATTTATTAACCCCATTAAACGTAACAATAAGGGCATGTGCATATTATAATTTGCAAAACTGTGCCATATGTTTTTTGCTCATCAATGTTTATAATCGTATTACATTTAATTTTTAAAAATACTATTCAAAATATTTGTTTGAATCTGTCGGGGCTTGCCCTCTGTCCTTATCGGTATATTCTCTCATAACTTTTGTTACAGAGATTTTATAACTTTCAAAAAGTTTCGTTTTACCCTCAAGTTGGCTCATTCTGTGTTCGGCCATTGTTCTCCATTTTGCTATTGCTTCTTCACTTTCCCAAACATTCATGGACAAAAATTTTCCCTCGCTTGTTAAACTTTTAAATCTTTCAGCCGAGATAAACCCATCAAAGCCGCTTAACATCGGTTTTAGCATACTTGCAAGTTCTAAATATCTTTTCACGCCTTCCTCGGTTGGTGTTACTTCAAAAAGCACAATAAATTTACTCATTTATTTTCTTCCTCCATTATAAGTAAAAACTCTTTCATTTCAAGCCCGCCTGCATAACCAACAAGCTTGCCGGACGCGCCTATAACCCTATGGCAAGGCACAATAACAGTTACAGGGTTTTTATTATTTGCCATTCCTATAGCACGGCTTGCTTTTTCGTTTCCAACGGCTATCGCAATATCCTTATAACTTCTGGTTTCTCCATAAGGAATATCGCAAAGTGCACTCCAAACTCTTTTTTGAAAATCTGTACCATTTAATTTGTATGGCACATCAAAAAACTTTCTTTTGCCATCAAAATATTCTAAAAGTTGATTGTATGCTTTATTTGTAAGTTCAGTTTTTGTGCCAAAATCGCTTACATCCTCATCAAATATCTTTTTAAAAAATATAATGCATCCATCTTCATATTCCATTTTAAAGTAACCAAATCTTGTTTCATATATTGCAAAATCTTTCATTAATTATATCCTTTCCTATTTAGCGCATTGTACTCAAAGCCAATTTGCTACATCTATTTTACTACTAATTTTTAAAATCAGCAATGCTTATGCAAACATTCTTTACAATGTTAAACTGCAAAAAATTGTGCTCTGTTTAGCATATATTTTTAACCATATTTTAATTTTTACTATTTAATTATAAAACACATGGCAACATGTTTCTTCCAAAAATTGCGTATTCAATTTTGTAAAACATTGTTTTTCTTTGTGGCTACTTAACATTATTTTAAATGCAAAAGGCCCCTAATTTATAATTAGGAGCCTTATACCTGTGTTAACCATTAAAAATAAAAACAAACTAATTAACAAATTTGTTAAATTTTAATTGAAACTACCTTGCGATGTTTTTTATTAGTCCTCTTCAATTCATACATCCTGGCATCAGAAATAGCAATTAATTCACTCGCTGTAATTACTTCGTTTGGGTGTTTAAACGCTACGCCATAACTTATAGATGTTGAATACGTTTTATGATATAGTTTTGGAATATTAACAACCGCTTTATAGCTCTGAATTAATCTTTTTGTTACTTCATCTTCTAATTCATATCTTCCAACAATTACAATTTCATCTCCGCCATACCTACATACTGAATCTTCTTTAAAGTAATCTTGCAAAATTTCAGCAACGGTTTTTATATAAAAATCGCCTTCCTCATGCCCGTGTACATCATTCACAATCTTTAGTCCGTCAAGGTCTACAAATGCAACAAAAAACAATTCTTTTTCGTCTATCATTCTTTTTATCAATTCATCTGCATAATCCCTTGTATAAAGGTAAGTAAGTGTATCTTTTTGGGCAACCTGTTCCAGGTTTTTAATCTTTTCCAAATCCTCTGTGTTTTTAAGGCTCAACCTTTTATATGTTTCAGTTTGAATTCTAAGTTCGGCATGGTTATATGCAAATAGAATAAAAACAGCAAATGCACTTATGGTAATAACGCCTAACAATGCATAATGGTGCAATAATCCTGTGCCGCCGTTTACGTTTATTGTGAGTAAAAACGAGAATAACGTTATAAAAAGTATAGAATATGCCGTTGTTAAAAAAGCAAGGTTTTTATTATCTGAAAGTATAGTGTCAAGCGAGTTTCTTGGTATCATTTTTCTTGCAAAACCAATTGTTGAAACAGAAACAGCAAAACATATTGTAGCAACTAAAATAGAAAGCTTTAAATCACTCATAACGTCTGTAATTATGCCGTGGTTAAACAACGCCGTTATAGCAAGTGCAGACAACCTTTTTGCAAACAAATTAATACTAAAGGTAATTGAAATAAAAAGCATTTGAATTAAATTAGCTTTAAAAACTATTTTAGTCTCAATAAATAAGAAAGCCGCATATAAGAACAAAATAACCGGTTCCAAAATAACTGGCACATAAAAAACGTAAACAATCCATAAACAAATATTAACGGCACCACAAACAATGCCTGCCATTTTAGGGTATTTGTTCACATTAAATATATATACACAATATGAAAAAAAAGTGTAGTGGTATGCAATAAACGATATCCCAAAAAGAAACAACAGCAATGTCATCATACAGAATCACCATTCCTCTCTATATAAAACTTTGCTTTATTTTTTCTCATGTTTTCGTCAGCAGTAGATAAAATATAGCTTACCCCTTGTTTTTTTGTTTTTTCGTCTACATATATAGAACCTATGCTCGCAGACACCAAAAACTCCTCTGTTTTATTTTGATGTTCTATGTAAAGCATTATTCTTTCAATAATCTTTTCGCAATCCTCGCCTTTAGATTTTGGCAAAACAACAAGAAATTCATCGCCGCCAATACGTGCAACTATATCATGCTCACGCACCGTATTTAATATAGCATGCGTAATTTTAATTATCAGCCTACCTCCTGCTTTGTGCCCATAAGTATCATTTATGTATTTAAGCGCATTTATATCTAAAAACAAAACATAAAACGCTTCATCATTTTTTTGCAAATCACACATTTCTTCAAGTATATTCATTATATAACCGCGGTTAAATACACCCGTTAAATCATCTCTTTCAATTTTTGTTATTAAAGTTTCCTTTTGCTCAGATATTTTCTTTTGCTCTCCTATAACCTTATCGGTATATCTTTTATATAAACTTGCATCAATTAAGTTAATAGCATATAAAAAGAACAAATAAAAAGTTAATAGCGAGGCAAAAGAAATTGCTGATGATAATATAATCTGCTCAAAATAATAAATATCGCCTTCCATTGTTGCAGAATGGTTAAGTTGCAAAATAACTATAAGAATAATTGAAACAAGAAGTATAACAGAATGCCTACTTTTTACAGTTACCCTTTGAATAGAAGTATTGTCGATATATTTTTTTACAATTTCATGGGCTAAAGATAAAATAACACAAATAATAATAACAATAACATGATCATATATTGAATTTTTAGTTATTTCTTCAGGCGCCATTTTTAAAACGTTACTGAAGATTACAACTATTGGTGTTGCAAGAGCAAATATATGTAGTACAAATATGGAAGCTCCGCAAAAAACTTGTACAAAATCAGTTTTAGATATAAACTTAAATTCAATTATTAACACAATTAAAAAAGAAATCATTATTAAATAAAGCGATAATTGTACGTATTGAACGGCTGCAAATATCATGGTATTAAAAAAAGCTAACCATAAAAGGAGCCACTTGTTTTTTGTTCCATCTATCAAAATGCCTGTTGCGTATGAAAAAATTGAAAATTGGTAAGCAAACATAGCTATTAGCGATATTGCAAAAACCAAAGTTGTTGCATCAAATTGCATGGTAGGCTACACCTCCTGTAGTCATTTAATAAATCAAAACTAAGCTATACTATACATTTATATAAAGTTTAACTGCATTTGTTTAAGTGTAATACACAAAATCCTCTTTGGTTACTAAATTTAAAATAAATTTATGTTTTAATATTTAAATTAGTTTCCTATTAATATATTTTATCAAAAAAAAGCAAATCATACAAGTGTTTCGGCTATAAAAAAACATAACTAATAAAGTTCATCAGGTATGCATTATTCATTTGCACCTATTATATCTCACCTTGCTCACACAGCAACATCAATAGTTGACAAAGAAACTGTTGAAGCAGCAGGCGATTCTTACGGTTCAAAACCTGTTGGCACAGGCCCTTATGTTCTTGTAGAGTGGAACATTGGCGACAACATTCTTTTAGAAGCAAACGAAGATTACTGGGGCGAGCCTGCAAAACAAAAAATATCAACATTAAAAACATCCCTGAACCGGAAACAGCAATGCTTGAGCTTGAATCAGGCGGTGTTGATATCGTTTACGATATAGCAGCATCAAACATTGCACGTTTTGAAGATAGCGAAGACACAGTTCTTGTTAGAAGCCCTAACTTCTCAACTACATACATTGGATTTAACGCAGAAAAAGAACCTTTTGATGACCCACTGGTACGCCAAGCAATTAACCATGCAATTGACATGAGTGCAATTGTTGAAAACGTATACT
>CAYJDK010000140.1:0-5610 GCA_964368905.1 uncultured Bacteroides sp. | reverse complement strand
TAATATACAGCGAAAGATTTGGCCTACATGCTGTTTGCGGAACAAATTTAACTGCCCAAGCGTTTGTAACGGGCCTTTTATATGACAGCGACGGAAATGACGACGAAGATACACGTTTAACAATAGGTTCTAGCACTGCTGAGTTTACAACAATACCAATAACAAACGATGACATAGGCAAAAAACTTAACGACACATTTAAATCCACACCTGAAAGGCAAGTATTTGGTGTATTGCGTGCAAGCGGAGTGTTAGAGCTTGCCGGAGATTCTCAAATATTATTACACAAAGACGATAGTATTGTATTTGCCCAAATAGTAGATTAATTTAAGTATACTAAAACCCTTTAGCCGCTTTTTAGGAGTTTTATATTATATTTTTTAGCGGCAGAATGGAGAAAATTATGCGAGTTTGTATAGTTGGCGGCGGCAAAATAGGTTATTACTTAGCAAAAACACTGCGCGAGCAAGGCCATACGCCTATAATAGTAGAGGAAAACAAGGCAGCGTGTGAGCGAATTGCCGACGATTTTGACAGATACGTTGTATGCGGAGACGGAACAAGGCCCGAAGTTTTAAGCCTTGTTTTAAACCAAAAAGAAAAATGCCATGCACTTGTAGCTGTTACAGGACAAGATGAAAACAATTTGATTATTTGCCAGCTTGGAAAGCAAGTTTATAAAGTTAAAAAAACTGTTGCACGTGTAAACAACCCCAAAAACACCGAAGTGCTAAAAGCACTTGGTGTTGACATTGTTGTTTCCAGCACAGATAATATTGCACGCCTTATTGAAAGAGAAGTTGAAACGGCCGCTATACGCCATCTTTTAAGCTTAGACAGCGGTACAACCTCACTAACGCAAATAGAAGTGCCCGACACATTTTTGCACCACGGCAAAACACTTGCACAACTACCTGTGCCTGATAATGTTGTTGTTATATCTGTTACTCATAATAATGAATTTAAAATTCCAAGAGGTAACACAAAAATTATGATAGGCGACAAAGTTACAGTTTTGGCTAAAAACGACGCCTTTCCTCATCTTGCAAGAGAATGGTCTTTACAAGACAGCAATATTGTTTAAAGTTTTAAAAAATATATAAGATATTATTTTGGGTTTTAATTAATATAATATTAAAAACAGCATATAATTATATTAAATATTAAAATTAATTTTTATTGTATAAGATTTAATCTTTATTATCTATTATAATTGCAAGAGCCTATTTTTATTAAACTTTTTAATATTATTACTTGCGGCGGCTTTCGCAAAAGCCGCCGCAAGTAATATGTATAATATTTATTACGCTAAAAACATTTTTGTACGGGGGCCTATATGAACATTAGGGTATCAAGGCAAAATGCCGCAATTATTTCGCTTTGGTTTATTGCTTTGGGTTTCATATTTTCACTTATTGTTTTATTTTTTTTTAACGCAATATATGCTTTAGTTTTTTTTGCTTTTTTCTCATTATTTTCAATGCTGTTTGGCACTGTTTACTTTTCGTCTTTTAAACTTTTTATAGGTAAAACCCATGTTTCTTTACGCCACGGTAGGCTATTAAAATTTACGCATCGCATGCCAAGAAGGTTTGTTACAGGGTGCCACATTATAAGCTCTGTTTTACAGCGGCAAAAAAATATTTGCATTTTAATTATACTTTGCTCTTCCGGTTTTTATATTGTGCCCGGTATAACTTTAAATTGTGCCCAAAAAGTGGTTGATACACTTGTTTTGCGCAGCAAGGAGTGATTGATATTAACTCACATAAGCATAAGCGGTTTCATATATTTTATAGCCTAAAATATTTAAAATACGGGTTATTGCTTTGCATTGTTCCAATGGTTCAAGCTTTATTACAATTCGATTTAAATGCGCTTTTTAACGCTCTTATTCAAGATGTTTTTATTTTACTGTTTTTTATATTTATCGCAATAGTCTTATGGTCTCAAACTTCTTTTAATTTAGATGGCGATACTTTATATATAAAAAGCGGTGTTTTTTTACGCCATACTCGCGCTTATACTAAACAAAGCATATCTGTGTTAGACATTAAGCGCCCCTTACATTATAGGGTTTTTGGCGCTTCAAACATAACCATATACTTTAACAACCATGCATTACCTAAAAAAGTTTCTTTTGTACTGCCAAAAAAAACAGCAGAAAATGTAAGCAGTACTCTTATGCCGCTTAACAGCGAAAACTCGGTTTTTGAGCCTTTAGGGTTTGAACGATTTGTTTTAATTTTATTAAGTGCAAACATTTTAACAACCGCTTTACTATTATGGTACACATTACAAACTATAAGTGATTTTTCAGGCAAAGATATGATTGAAGTTACGCAATTAGCAGGAGAAAATTTTTTACGCTTTGAACAAATATTAGAACAATTTTTACCTACAGGCATAGCGTTTTTAACTGCATTAATATTTGCTGTTGCCAGTATTTCTTTTTTAAATTCTTTTTTTACAACGGGGGGCTTGCGTGTTTGCCGCTCAGGCGGTATAATATTATGTGAGTGTGGTATTTTTCACAAAACTCAACGTCGTATCAGCACAAAATACATTACTTCGTGTGATGTACGCATTACACCAACTGCTAGAATTTTAAAACGATATGCAGTTTACGTAACAGCCGGTAGCTTTAAATCAAACGATTTTCCTGTTATGATTATTAAAAAAACACAGCCTCACTGTGTGCAAACTTTATTACCGGATTACTCTGTGCCAACGGCTTCACTTTGTGATATAAAAAAGAAAAGCTTAATTCAATATTTGTACAAACCTGTTTTTTTTACTGCAATATGTTTGTTTATTTTATATGTTGCTTATGAAGTAATGCCAAAAACAGTACCTGTTTTTACATTAGCAATTTTTATGTGTTTACTATTACTTTTACAATCTATTGAAGGCTTTTTTAAAGAGGGTGTTTGCAAAAACGAAAACAGGACTATATCTTTACATTATTCAAAGTTTTTTACGTTGCATAAAGTATGCATTTTTTCAAAAGGTGCAATGTACACATTATTTCAAACCCCGTTTGGAGCAAGAAAAAAATACGTAAAATTTTATTGCAAATTACCTTCCGGCAAAACTTACAAGGCAAGAGGCGTACCACTTTACAAAGTAGGGCGCATAAAATTTGTTGAATAAAAATAATATAATAAGGAATGATTATTTGTATAAAGCTGTAATTTTTGATTTAGACGGAACCCTGCTTGACACAATTACCGACCTTGCAAATAGCGGTAATTATGTTTTAAATAAGCTTAATTTACCAACGCACCCTGTAGATGATTATAAAAGCATGGTTGGCCATGGTATGGCTAATTTGGTAGAGCAAATGCTTACACCAACTGCGCGAGGCGGGTCTACACAAAAAATGGCACTGCAAATGTTTATAAATAATTATGGTATGCATAGTTCTGACAATACTGCTCCGTTTGAAGGCATACCGTTATTGCTTGCTGCTTTGCGTAAATTAAATATTAAACTTGGCGTTTTAAGTAATAAAGAAGACTTAATTACAAATAAAATAGTTAGCTCTTTTTTCCCAAATACTTTTGACATGGTTTGTGGCCAGGCATCTAACATGCCAATTAAGCCTAACCCTGCACAGTTATTAACAATGTGCACAATGTTTGGTTGCGATGCTTCTCAAGTTTTATTTGTTGGTGACAGCGATGTTGACGCACAGACAGCAGTAAATGCTAACACTGATTTTTGTGGCGTACTATGGGGTTACCGCACAAAAGAACAACTCTTTCAGGCAGGTGCAAAAACGTTTGCATCAACACAAAAAGAGTTGTTTGATTTGATTGTTAAATAAACAAATAAATATTACTTTTTACTTTTAGCTTGCACACCCAATTGTGCAAGCTCTTTTGTTAGTATAGACGCCGATTTAAAATGTATAGATGTAATACCCAAAGCTGATGCGGCGTTAACATTTGCAATTGTATCGTCTATAAAAATGCACTCTGCTGCATTAAGTTTAAATTTGTTTAACGTACCCATAAAAATTCTTGCATCAGGTTTTGAAATTTTAACATTGCAAGATGCAACTCCGTCTTTAAAAAGTGGCCAAAACCTACGTTTTTTAATTTGCTCAAATGTTTCAGGTGCCATGTTAGACAAATAATAAAGGTTATACCCGTTTTTTGAAAGACTTTTCATCACCCTTATTGTATCGTCTTTATTTTTAAGCATGTCTTCCCAGTCACAAAGTATCATATTCATCTCATACTTGTGCCCAATTTCTGCTGCTTTGTCCAGCATAATTTTATACCCTTCGTCTCTAGTAATAGTGTTGCTGTCTAACTCTTTCCAAACGCTGCTGCCAAAAGAAATGTTGTACAATATTTCTTCAAGCTTTTCATTGGCAAGCCTTTCCATTAAAAATACACGCGGGTAATATTCTATTACTACTCCACCTAAATCAAAAATTATATTTTTATACATAATATCACCTTTTAATGTTTTTTACCGTTTTTTTACTATATGTGAATAAAGCAAGCCTTATAAATAATATATATGTAATATACAAAAATGGTTTTGTTATTTATAAGGGGGAGTTAATATGACAGTAAGTGATTTGTGCGAGCGCAGTGTTATAAATATATCCGGTGGCACAAACCTTGGTAATGTAGACGATGTAGTTTTTAGCGAAAAAGACGCCACAATATCGCACATAATTATATACGGCCGTTTAAAACTATTTGGGCTTTTGGGCCGCGAAGACGACACCTATATACCTTGGAAAGATATAAAAAAAATAGGCACCGATGTATTACTTGTTGAAACAAACTTATTTGAATCTCATCATCGCAAATCAAATTCACAGCAACGTTCAATTCTTTTTGGTTAGTTTTCATGTATTATACATATCATAACTCAAAACAAAAGCATTTGGTTTTTGCAGTAGTTTTTTTATTAATATTTACATATTGCGTTTACATAAAATGTTAAACTTAATTTTAGTTTATATTTGCCCTGAAACCGATAATTTTTTAAGCAAATCTCTGCGTTCTTGCCATAGCTTTTCAGATAAATCCACATAATATTTATGCGGATTTTCAAAACGCATAACTTCTTCCCATAGGGTGTTAAGCTCATTTGTACAATTGTTTCTTACTTTATCAATTGTTAATGGCTTATACACCCTTTTTCCGTTTGTATATATAGGCACATCAAGCCTTTTTGCATATACGTTTTCAAATGTTCGTTGTTTCCACGTTTGTATTGGGTCAAAAATTGTTATGCCGTTTGGCAACTCTTCGTCTACTTCCTCGTTGTACATTGTTATATAATCCGCCATTGCCTTGTTTGTTTGCCTGTCATATATTCTGTACAGCTTTTTTAAGTGCGGTATTGTCATTTTCTCTTCTGTTTCGCTAATTTTCATTTTAGGCAAGTAATCATTGCCCTGCTTAACCGCTACAAGCTTATAAACACCACCAAACACGGGGTCGCTTTTACCTGTAATTAAGTTTTCGCCTATTCCAAACGAGTCTACTTTTGCCCCTTGCAAAAGCAAGTCTCTTATAATATACTCGTCTAGCGAATTAGATGCACATATGCTGCAATCTTCGTATCCTGCATCGTCAAGTA